>CAYSIV010000021.1:21246-33910 GCA_964431175.1 uncultured Anaerolineales bacterium | reverse complement strand
ACGGTTTCGCCTGGCTGCGCTTCCCCGGACGCGATTGGATTTTTCTGATCGTCGTTGGACTGTTAGTCGTCCCGATCCAAATGACGTTTGTGCCTGCGCTACAATTGGCGAGTCGACTGAAGTTGACTCACTCCTTGCTGGGCATTTGGCTGGTCCATACCGCTTACGGCTTGCCCTTTGCCATTTTCCTGTTGCGCAACTTTTTCGCCGCGCTGCCCCGCGACTTGATCGATGCCGCCAAAATGGACGGCGCTTCAGACTTGGATGTTTTTGGGCGCATCGTATTGCCGCTGTCGGTGCCGGCCATTGCCTCGCTCACCATCTTCCAATTCCTGTGGGTGTGGAACGACTTGCTCACCGCGTTGATCTACGTGCAAGACCCCAAGCTGCTCCCGATGACCGTGGGCATCGCCAAACTCATCTCCACTTATGGCCAAGAATGGCACTTGCTCAGCGCAGCCTCCTTTATCCTCATGGCCGTGCCGCTGGTGATCTTCTTCAGTCTCCAGCGCTATTTTGTGCAAGGGATTCTGGCCGGGTCGGTCAAATGAGAACGCGCTGGCTGTTTGTCTTCCTCGTCCTCGCCTTCCTCGTGCAAACGGCCCACCACACCGAGCACGTCACGCAGTTGATTCAAATTTACGCGCTGGGCTTCAAGCCGCCCGAAGCGCACGGCCTGCTAGGCAGTGTGTTCGATTTTGAGTGGGTTCACTTTCTATACAACCTCAGCCTCGAGGCCATTCTGGTTATGCTGTGGTTGGGGTATCGGCGCGCGCTGAAAAATCAAATGGGATTGTCCCTACTAGCCGGACTCGCCCTCTTTCAGGGCTATCACTCCATTGAGCACATCGTCAAACTCTATCAATACCTCCTCGTGCCCTTCTATCAATTGGGGATTCGGCCCACGCCCGGTTTTCTGCCGCTGGCCACCGGCTGGCCGATCTTCATCGTCCATTTCTGGCTCAACATGATCGTTTGGACGTGGATGGCGCTGGCCGTGTGGACTCTTCGCCCACCCGACTTAGTCCCGGGCACCGTTGCCGCGCTCAACCGCATTCCTCTACCGACTGCTCTCGCCAAACTAACAACGGTGATTGCCATTTTCGCCGGTTTGGCCGTCGGCGGCGCGGCGCTCTACCGCCAAATATTTACTTTGCATGTCCCTGCCGATTATCCGACTCTTCAAGCGGCGATTGACGCCGCGCCGCGGACGGCGGTCATCCTCGTCGCGCCGGGCGATTACGCCGGGCCGATCTCGATTCAAAATTCCGTCACCGTGCGCGCCGAACAGCCGGGGACGGCGCGGCTGATCGGGACCGACGTCGACGCGGTCATCAGCATTTACGGCACGCATGATGTGGTGATTGACGGCTTCGTGATCGAGGGCGGCTACTACGGCGTGCTGATCGAAGAAAGCGAAGCGGTGACGCTGGCCGACAATCGCATCGTCGGCGCGTGGCTGGCCGGAATTCGCGTGTCGCGGGCGCAGGCGCGCATTGTGGGCAACGAGGTGCGCGGCACGCGCAGTCCGTACGGCATGGGCATCGAACTGGCGAACACGCACAGCCGCGCCGAGTCGGTCATTGAGCACAACACCGTGTCCGGCCACCCGCGCGAGGGCATTGTGTTGCACAACGCGGCGGCGGAAATCGTGGGCAACTGGGTGGCCGACAACAACTTGCGCGGCATCGCCATCACCGAAATGTCTATGGCGACCGTGCAGGACAACACGCTAATCAACAACGCCGACGCCGGGCTGTATATCGTGGATATGTCTATGGTCGAGGCCGAGAACAACCGCATCAGCGCGACGCGCCCCGGCCCGTTCGGCTGGGCGCACGCCATCCGCGTCGAGTATTACGCCGAAGCGCAGTTGAGAGGGAATCGCTTAGACGACGGCGTGGCCGGGATCGTCGTCTGGCACAATGGTTTGGTCGATGGCGATGTTTCCCGATAACTTCCTCTGGGGCGCGGCCACGGCCGCCTACCAAATCGAAGGCGCCTGGAATGAGGACGGCAAGGGGGAGAGTATCTGGGATCGCTTCAGCCATCGCCGGTACAACACCCTCAACAATGATACCGGTGATGTTGCTTGCGATCACTATCATCAACTGTCGCGCGACGTAGCGTTGATGAAGCAATTGGGGCTGAAGACATATCGTTTTTCCATTGCCTGGACGCGCGTGTTGCCCGAAGGGCGCGGCGCGGTCAACGCCAAAGGGCTGGGCTTTTACGACCGCCTGGTTGATCAGCTTTTAGCCGCCAGCATCCTCCCCAACGCCACCCTCAATCACTGGGATTTTCCACAGGCCCTTCAAAATGAAGGCGGTTGGCCCAACCGGGCCAGTGTTGACTGGTTCGGCGACTACGCCCGGATCGTCTTTGATCGCCTGGGCGACCGAGTGGCTCTGTGGGCCACTCATAATGAGCCTTGGTGCACTGCCTTCCTCGGATACGGCAGTGGCCATCATGCCCCCGGCATTTGCGATTATACCCAAGCTTATCAAGCGGTTCATCACCTTTTGCTCGCGCATGGCCGGACCGTGCAAGTCTTCAGACAGGGTGGCTATCAAGGCCAGATCGGGCTTGTCCACAACCCACAACACTACGTCCCGGCCACTGAAAGAGAAGAGGATGTGGCCGCTTGTCAGCGGGTTTACGATCAAGGCGTAAGTTTGTTTTTGGAACCGATCTACCAGGCCCGCTACCCACAAGCGCTTATGGAATGGCTCGGCCCGCAGGCGCCCAAAGTTCAAGCTGATGATCTAAAACTCATCAGCCAACCGCTCGATTTCTTGGGTGTCAACTACTACTTCACTGAAAGCGTTTCCCACAATGTTGATGGCGGAATTCTCAAGGCGCAATCACGGCCTTATTCCGCGCCCGGTTGGGGCCAAGCCGATATGGGGTGGGGGATCAACCCCTCTGGCCTTGAAATTGTGTTGTTAGACATTAAAAACAAATATGGCAACCCGCCCGTCTATATTACCGAAAACGGTTGCGCCTTTCCCGACGCGCCGGATGCTGACGGGGCGATCCACGACCCGGCCCGTGTCAACTATCTGCGCGAACACTTCCTCGCCGCCCACCGCGCCCTCGAAGCCGGTGTTGATTTGCGCGGCTACTACGTTTGGAGTTTGCTCGACAACTTCGAGTGGGCCTGGGGCTATGCCCGCCGCTTCGGCCTCTTCCATGTGGACTTTGCCAGCCAACGCCGGACGGCCAAGACCAGCGCCGGTTGGTACGCGGATGTCATCCACCGTAACGGGCTAATGTGAACAACTCACTCTGGTATAAAGACGCCGTCATCTACGAGGTTTTTGTCCGGGCATTCGCCGATGGCAATGGTGACGGCATTGGCGATTTGCGCGGCCTGACCTCTAAGCTGGACTACTTGCAAGCATTGGGTGTCACGGCGTTGTGGCTGTTGCCTATTACGCCCTCACCCCTGCGCGACGATGGTTACGACGTTAGCGGTCACTTCGATGTTCACCCGGACTATGGCACGCTCGACGACTTCCGCGTCCTGGTGACTGAGGCCCATCGCCGCAATTTGCGCCTCATCGTGGAACTTATCCCCAACCACACCTCTGACCAGCATCCCTGGTTCCAGGCCTCCCGCGATCCTCAGCATCCTGAACACGCGAAATATCGCGACTGGTATGTATGGAGTGAGACGGATACGCTCTACCAGGATGCCCGCATCATTTTCCGCGATTATGAGCCGTCTAATTGGACGTATGACTCTCAGCGTGGAGCCTACTACTGGCACCGCTTTTTCCATCACCAGCCCGATCTGAACTACGACAATCCCGAGGTGCAGAAGGCAATATTCCGGGTGATACTGTTCTGGGTGGATCAGGGTGTAGATGGCATCCGCGTAGATGCGCCACCTTACCTGTTCGAACGCGAGAGCACCAACTGCGAGAACTTGCCGGAGACGCACGCCTATTTCAAGCGCCTGCGCGCTCTGGTAGATGCTTACGCCCCTGGGACGATGCTGCTCTCGGAAGCGAACCAGCGGCCGGAAGACGTATGCCCCTACTTCGGCGAGGGCGACGAATTCCATATGAATTTTCACTTCCCCCTTATGCCGCGCATCTTCATGGGGCTGGCGAAATCAGACCGCACCGCCATCGAAGAAATTCTGGCGCGCACCCCGCCTCTGCCAGAGCAATGCCAGTGGGGGGCGTTTCTCCGCTGTCACGACGAACTCACGCTGGAGATGGTGACGCCCGACGAGCGCGCGTTTATGTGGGATTTCTACGCGCCAGAGCCGCGAATGCGACTTAATCTTGGCATCCGCCGCCGTCTCAGCCCTCTTCTGGGCAACAACCTCCAGCTTATCAAACTCGCCAACTCCATCCTTTTCACGTTCATTGGCTCGCCGGTTTTGTATTATGGCGACGAAATCGGGATGGGTGATAACATCTGTCTTGATGATCGCGATGGGGTGCGCACTCCGATGCAATGGGACGACAGCCCCAACGCCGGGTTCTCCACGGCCCCGAAAGAGAAACTTGCCGATCCGGTGATTGAGGACGACGTTTTTGGCTACCAACATGTCAATGTCAGGGCCCAGCAGGCCGACGCCAATTCCCTGCTCAACTGGACCAAGGCCGCCCTTCAAGTACGCCGCCAGCACCCGGTGTTTGGGCGCGGGAGTCTGCGCCTCCTCACACCGGATAACCCTGCCATCCTGGCCTACGTGCGTCAGTACGCGCAAGAAACGATCTTGATCCTCAACAATCTTTCGCCAGAGCCCCAAACGGCAGTATTGGATTTATCTGGGTATGGAAACGCCTCCTTCAGCGATCTCTTCACCGGCGAGGTCATTACCCGGCCTTGGCCACTGCTTCTGGCAGGCTACGAATATCGTTGGCTCGAGCTTGGCTCCGGCTAAAGGTCTATGAGCAGACTCTACGGTGGTATTGAAGCAGGCGGAACTAAGATTGTCTGCGCGGTGGGCGCTGGCCCCGACGACCTTCGCGCTGAAACTCGCTTCCCCACTACTGCACCTAACGAAACCATCGGCCACTGCCTCGACTTCTTCCGGCAATTTCCTGATCTGGCCGCCATCGGTATTGCCGCCTTTGGCCCGCTGGATCCCAACCCTCAGTCAGCCACGTTTGGTTACATCACCTCCACCCCCAAGCTCGGCTGGGCGAACACGGATGTGGCGGGACCCATCCAGCGCGCGTTGAATATCCCCGTTGCTTTTGATACTGATGTGAATGGCGCGGCCCTCGGCGAATGGCAGTGGGGCGCGGCGCGGGGCCTGGACACATTTATCTATCTCACCATCGGCACTGGCATCGGCGGCGGGGCAATGGTAGGCGGCCAGCTTGCGCATGGCTTGATTCATCCAGAGATGGGGCATATTCACATCGCGCATGATACTCGGCGTGATCCATTCCCCGGTAGTTGCCCGTTTCACGGTGATTGCCTGGAAGGGCTGGCCGCCGGCCCGGCAATGGAAAAGCGATGGGGGCAAAAGGCCGAGTCTCTCCCCTTTCACCATCCGGCCTGGGATCTGGAGGCGCACTACATTGGGTTGGCGTTGATGACTTATATTTGCACACTCTCGCCGCAACGACTCATTCTGGGCGGCGGGGTGATGGCGCAATCGCGCCTTTTCCCGCTGGTGCGCGCCGAAACCCAAAAATTGCTCAACGGCTATGTCCAGTCGCCGGCGATTTTGGAAAAGATTGATGAGTACATTGTTCCGCCGGCTCTGGGGGCGCGGGCGGGCGTGTTGGGGGCAATAGCCCTGGCAATGAGCAGGGCTTAGATGAAATTGGCATGCTGAACGACTACAGCTATCGTGATGATCCGGCTAAGGCCGACGACAGCCGCTGGGTCCACCGGCCACGCGCCAACCGGGAAAGTTTTGCTCGCCGGAACGATCCGCAAACTGTTGAAGGCAAAGTGTATATGAGTTTGCGCCGTCTCATCGAACTGCGTAAGCGGCTCGATGTATTCGCCGGCGATCAGATGAAGGTGCTTGAGCCGGGCAATGATCATGTATTCGGCTATTTGCGTTCAAACGGCAAAGATTGGATTGCGGTGCTGGCGAATTTTGGCGACTACGAGCAACACTTGGCTGATGATCAATTGGCGCGAATCGGTCTGAGGGCACTCTCGCCGACCTGGTCACCGGGGAAACCGCCTCTTTAACCGGTGGCCTGACTCTGAAGCCGTACCAGTTTGTGTGGCTGGCCGAATAAAAATCCACGAGCGCCCCGAACTTGTTGCCGGGTTTGGGAAGTTGTTCGATCTACGACTCTAACCACTCTTTCATCGGTCCCAGAAAGTACATATCCCAGCCTTCGTCGTGGCCGTCTCGCTCCTGCTTGTTGGGGAGCTTGCTGTGCGTTAACTTCACTTCAGTTCCGCTCTCCTTTGCCTTCACCTCCCAGCGCACCAGCGAGTCCGCCCATTCCTTCTTCCAGCTTGATTGCCGCCAGGTGTATTCGAGCACGATGGGCTTCTTGATCTCAGTGAACTTGCCGGTCGTCTCGCCGCCGAAGAGGGCGTAACGTCCGCCTTTCCTCAGAGTCACTTTTAACCCTTCACCGCCCATCCAGCCGCCGATGGCCGTCGGGTCGGTGAGGGCCGCCCACACTCTCTCAATCGGGGCCGCAATCTGGACGCTCTTTTTTATGTTCGCCATGTTCGAGTTCCTCCTTCAAGAATAACTACCTGTATTTTGCCTGTTACTCTGATATGACGGTTGCGCTGGCCCGCACTGTGCGGTTATCTTTTCAAGTTGAGCAAGGCAGAAACGTGGCAGATTTCAACGGATTTGTAACCCTTTGAAAACAAAACGTTACCAATTGACGGTTAAACTTATTACGGTCTTTTTGTCTCTAAATGCCGCCTGCTCCATTACTCAATGGCGTGTGCACGCAAAACATGATGCTGTTGGCGAATTCATGAGGAGCAAGGCATCCCCGGATGCCGGGCGAGCCGCACCTGGGGGTGCTGGCTCCTCAACGGCATTTCGCCAACAGCATCAAAACATGTCAGGATGCTCGCGGCGGATTTGTAATCCGCCGCCAAACCGCCGGATTACAAACGCGAAGCGGAGCGGGAGCGTGAGCCGGGTTATATTCTGACAACCTTTGCGCGCACACCTCAATGGCTTGCCACACCGCTAAAGCAGGAATTTATGTCATAATAACACCTGATCACCGCAGTTTAGCTGGCCGAGATATTTGATGAGTTTTATTGACGACGTGGTAGAGCGCCTGCGAGGCGCCGAAGAGGAGAATCACGCAGAACAGCCCGCTCAAAAGCAGGAAAAGCGGGTCTGGCGTTTGCCGACTTTTGCTCGCCTGCAAACCAAGCTCATTGTGCCTTACGTGGTGTTGACCCTGATCATTGCTATGGTCGGCACCTATATTATCACCCGATTGGTCACCTCCTCGGTGCGCGAGCGGTTTGTCAACCAACTCTACGAAGCCAGCCGCGTGGTGGCCGACGGCATTGTCCAGCGCGAAAGCGTGCACTTGAGCAACTTGCGCCTGATGGTGTTCACCAACGGCATCCCCGAAGCCATCATCAACCAGGATGTGACCGTCGTGCAGGATTTGCTCTGGCCGCTGGTGCTCAACAACAAGGTCGAGGCCCTCACCGTCGTCGACAAAGATGGAAAAGAAATTCTGACTCTGGCTCAAGACCCGAACACCGGCCAGTATGTCAGTTCTCGGGGCGCAAACTTTTCTCAATATGCCCTGGTCTCTAATGTGCTTAGCGGCCAGGTCGATGAGGGCCGTGACAAGTTCATCGAGCTTTTGCAAACCACGCAAGGCCCGTACTTGTTCACCAGCGCTCCGGTTCACGAGTCGGGCGGGCAGATTGTCGGCGCGATTCTGCTCGGCACCCGTCTCGAGACTCTGCTGGCCGGACTCAAAGCGCAATCCCTGGCCGATGTGGTGGTGTTGGATAACTCCGGGAAGCTAATGGCCGCCACCCTGGCCGAACCACCGGATGGCTACAGTTCTATGGAGTTGGCTCCAGACCAGATCGCCAAACTGACTGCGGCCCAACCCTCTCAACTGCGCGAACTTAGTCTCTTCAACCGGAGCTTTCAATCTGTCTATGCGCCGCTCATTGTCCGCCAGCAGACGATTGGCGTGTTGGAGACTCTCCTGCCCAGCAGTTACGTTGTTTCCACCGAAGCCACCAGCCGCAACTGGCTGAGCGTTCTCTTTGCGCTGGGCACAGTGGCGGTCGTCGTCATTGGTTACTTGCTGGCGCAAACGATCGTTAAACCCATCACCCGCTTGCGCGATGTCTCTCAAGCAGTAGCCGCGGGCGACCTGCAACAGAAAGTCGGTCTCCACCAGGCCGACGAGATCGGCGAATTGGCGACGACGTTTGATGTCATGACGGCCCGCCTGCGCGAGCGCACGGCCGAAGCGGCCCGACTCTACGCCGAGACCGCGCAACGCAACAAAGAACTGGCCCAGGCCAATGCCAAGCTGCAAGCCGCGCAACAGCAACTCGTTCAATCTGAAAAGCTGGCCGCCATCGGTCAGCTTACCGCTGGCATCGTTCACGATGTGAAGAACCCGCTGGCAGTTGTCATCGGCATGGCTGACGAATTACGCGACGACTCCAATCTGAGTGTTGAAATTCGTCAGCACCTGTCCACTATTCGCGACAATGCCTGGCGGGCCAATACGATCATCACCGACTTGTTGAAGTTCGCCCGGCAGTCTACCCCGGAGATGAAATTGCAGGATATCGGGGCCACTGTTACCACCGCCCTGCGTCTCACCGACTATTTGGCCCGCAAAGGCGGCGTGGCCATCGTCAAAGACATTCCACCTCAGCCGGTGATGATGAATTACGATGCCACCCAGATCGAACAAGTGATTATCAATCTCATTCAGAACGCGATTCAGGCCATGCCCAAAGGCGGTCACTTGCGCGTCAACTTGAGTCAGGTCAAAGATGTAGTGGCCATTGCTGTTCAGGATACCGGCATTGGCATTCCCCCCAAAAATCTGCTTCGCATCTTCGATCCCTTTTTTACAACCAAGCCGGCCGGCGAGGGAACCGGGCTTGGGTTGTCGGTGAGCTACGGTATTGTGTCGCGCCACGGTGGCCGCATTGATGTTGCCAGCGTAGCGGGCAATGGCACAACTTTCACGATCCTGTTGCCTATCAATACGCCTGCCCAGGCCCGGTAAGGAGAGCGAGTGACTGAGGAACGAGTTTTGGTGGTTGACGACGAGAAAGATTTTCGCGAGTTTATGCTTTCTCACCTGGGGCGCCGGGGCTACACGGTGGAGAGCGCGGCGAATGGCGTTGAGGCGCTGAAGGTGTTGCAAGCCAACAGCCCGTTCGCGGTGCTGGTCACCGACCTGACGATGCCGGAGATGGGCGGCTTGGAATTGTTGCGTAACGCCCGGGCCTACGATCCGGAACTCGAAGTTATCGTCATCAGCGCTAACGATACGATTGAGACGGCTATTGCCGCTCTGCGCGAAAACGGCGCTTATGATTATTTGCTCAAGCCGTTGGCCAACAACAATGAACTGTCGATGGCTGTTGCTCGGGCCGCCGATTACCGGCGGCTTCGCCAGGAGCGCGAAGCCCTGCAAAATCAACTGCTGACTGAAGCCAAACGATTGCAAGCCCTCATCGCCACCACTGGCGACGCCATTATCGCCGCCGACGCGCAGGGCCTTGTCACTGTCGTCAACCCCGCCGCCGCGCAACTGCTTGGACGCGATAATCTGGTTGGCGCCAGCGCTCTAAATAGTCTTCCGCGCTCGCTCTCCACCCTGGTCTCCAACTGGCAAACGGTCGGCGGCCAGCTGCCGGCAGTGGTAGAGGTGCCCTGGGTCGGCAACTCGGTGCGGTTGGTCAACCTCACCCCCTTGCCCGGCGGTGACGGCAAACCCGAAGGCTGGGTGATGGTGCTGAGCGACATCACCCACCTCAAGCGGCTCGACGAACTCCAAATGCGGCTCTTAACCGAGGCGGCTAACAAGATTCAGCTTCCGCTGGTGCAAGCGCTGTCGGGCGTGGTCGAGTTGAACCAAATGAACGAGGGCAAGTCGGAACGCTTCACCAAGACTCTCTACAGCTTGGCCAAAGTGTTGAGCCAGATTCAAAAATGGATCGACGATTTGCTGGTCATGGCTCGGGTCGAAGCCGGAATTGGAATCCAACCCGTCTCACTCAACGTAGCCGACCTGGTTCAGGAGTGGGCGCAAACTGCCAATAAGACTTTGCTTCAGGATAAGACCTTGCGCCTCAATATCATCATCGGCGAAAATGTGCCGATGGTCTATGCTGACCGCGAGCTGATGTTCCGCCTCCTGCAACAAATGTTTGACCAGATGGCGGGCAAAGCCAAAGCCGAGCCGGGCCGCACTTTGCGCATCTCGGTAAGTCACCACCAGTCTCAGGTATGGATTGACGTAACAACTGAAGGCCTCCTGCCCAAAAACGGCGAACCCGTTCGCCGCCTCACCAAAGCCCCGGGCAGTTCTGTAACCACGCTCGCTAATTCCTGGCCCGACCTGGCTGTGGTCTCGGCCATTGTTAACGGCGTGGGCGGCCAGGTGTGGGTGCGCGGCAAGGAGGCGGTGGGAACCGCAATTGCTATATGCTTGCCGGCTATTACCAGGTAAGATTAGTGTGTTATGGAATTCGAGACCGAGAATGAGCCTCAGGAAGAGCGCGACTGGTTCGCCAGACTAAACGACCCGCACACGCAGGAGCAACTGCGCGGCCTCGCTCGCTGGCTCGCCATCGCGCCTGTTGTCATTCTGCTCCTCTTCGGTTGCAGTCAATTTGCCTTGCTGGGCGCTACGCCCCCGGCCTTTGCCGACACGCGCTCCAAACTCGCCGCCGACTACAAACCCTGGCCCTTTGTCGTTATTTCCTCCATCAACTCCAACATTATTCAAGAGATTGAACGTGACGAGCAGGCGAATGCCGAGGCAGGCGCTACCCTGCCGTCGGAGATTGTAGTAGTAGAGGGCGCGTTCCTGTTGACCCCTACCCTCTCAGCGAACGATGCGACCGGGACGGCCATTGCCTCCAGCGGGGCAACCGCCACCCTCAACATTTTGCCAAGCGCTACTCTTGCGCCAGGCACGCCCTCGGCCACCCTGCAGTTGCCTGCCGCGTCGCCCACCAATACCGGGACTCCCACTCTTGCCCTCACGTCGAGCAATACCCCAACTCGCACCTCCACCCCCAGTCGAACGGTGACTGGAACACCGAGCCGCACCTCAACAACCACCGGGACGCCCACCCGCACGCCAAGCCGCACTTTCACCAGCACGTTCACACCTACCAAGACACTCACTCCGTCACGGACGTTCACCTTTACCCCATCCCGGACATTTACGAGTACGCCTTCACGCACGTTCACCTTCACTCCGTCGCGCACGTTCACCTTCACTCCATCGCGCACGTTCACCTTTACTCCGTCGCGCACGTTTACGTCGACCTTTACCCGGACGTTCACGCCAACTTTCACCCCCACTAACACGCCGACGAATACGGCCACCTTTACGCCGACGAACACGGCCACCCACACCGCAACCTTTACCGCTACTAATACGGCGACGAACACAACCACCAACACCGCAACATTTACTGCGACTAATACGGCGACGAACACCGCCACCTTCACCGCCACCAGCACGCCGACCATCACCCCAACAGGAGTGCAGTTGATTGGTCTGGTGTTTGAGGATGTGAATTATGCGGGCGGTACTGGTTCGGCGCACGATACTACTAGCGACGTGGGCATGCCTAATGCAATTGTGGAGGCTTATGACAGCAACGGCGCGCTTGTCTTCACGACCACCACTACGATCACCACCAATCCACTAGGCCCTTTCGCTTTTAATTACACGTTGTACGTCCCTCCTAACGACACCTACACTGTGCGGGTGGTCACCAGTTCCCTCGGCGATGCCGACACGCCGCCCAACGGTGGATTTAATGGCGTCTTCACCGCCCGCCCAGAGCAAACCTTTGAAAGCAATAATGGCGGGCCTGGAGCGCTGGGCGGTAATAATGTGACGGTAGATGACACTGCTACTGCTCAGGGCGCAGGAGTCGGCGACACTAACGTCACGGTGGCTGTGGGGGCGATCCCCATTATCGGCGTGAACTTTGGCTTCTCTTATATGGCGGTAGTGAATACAAAAGACGCCGGGCAAGGGTCATTGCGGCAGGCGATTGCCAATGGAAACGCCATCATTGGCCCAGACGCGGTGCAGTTCAGCCTCTCCGGCCCTACGCCATACACTATCCAGCCTCTTACAGCCCTGCCGATCATCATTGATCCGTTGATCATTGACGGCGCCACCCAGGCAGGCTTTGCGGGCGCGCCCATTATCGAACTCGACGGCACTGTTGCGTCCGGTACCGGCTTGAACATCACCGCCGGTTCCAGCACGGTGCGCGGGTTGGTTATCAACCGTTTTAGTGACGGGATTGTGTTGGGCACCAACGGCAGTAACATCGTTCAGGGCAACTACATTGGCACGGATGTAAGTGGACTGTTGGACCTAGGCAACGGCGGCGACGGCATCCGGATCAGGGACGGGGCCGACAGCAACGCCATTGGCGGCACAACGGCAACGGCGGGCAACGTCATTGCCTTCAACGGCAGCGATGGGGT
>CAYSIV010000021.1:1942-21236 GCA_964431175.1 uncultured Anaerolineales bacterium | reverse complement strand
ATGGGGTGCAAGTGGAAGATACCAGCCACTTCAACACCATCCAGCGAAACTCTTTCTTCGCCAATGGCGACCTTGGGATTGACCTGCTCCCCACCAACGGGGTGACAGCCAACGATCTGGGCGATGGTGATGCCGGGGCCAATGACCAGTTGAACTTCCCGGTGATCGACGGCGCCAGCCTGGCTGGCGGCATCACCGGCGAGGCCCGGCCCGGGGCCACTGTTGAGTTTTATATTAGCGAAGCCGCCGATAGCAACGGCGAAGGCCAGACGTACTTCCTCTCGACCACTGCCTCAGGTGCGAATGGGACGACTGACACTAGTGCCAAGCAATTCGCTGTTTCTTTTGGCGGCGGCGTGATCGCCGGCAACAAGATCACCGCCATTGCCATTGATGCCCAGGGCAACACCTCCGAATTTGCGGTGAATTTCACTGTCCTGCCGTAGAACCCCATCGGCCCGGCAACTCCATCTCGATTCCGCCTCGCCAACCAGTGTCAACTAATACTCCACAAGCCTAACGCTCAAGCTGAAGGCTTTGCGATGTACTCAACTTAGAACACTAACACTCCGAAAACGCAAACCCGGTGAAAGCCGGTGTCGCAAAGCTATGGGTCTAACGCCATATCAATGGCTACGATCGCCAGGCTCCCGAAGAGTAGAAATATCCTTTCGTCATCTCAAACGGGCCTGGATTTCCAGGCCCGTTTTTTGGATACCTAACAAATCCTTACGATTTCTTGGCCAATCATTGGCTCGGGTAAATTAGATTATCTCTACTCTTCTGGCTTGGATGTAGAAAGTTGGGCCAAAGCCAGAAGAGAAAATTTTTAGCAACCTATTATTCAAGAAGGATTCAAACGATGCCCGAATCAGAGCAACACGAAATGCAATTAGAGGCAACACATTCTTCCGGCGCTGAGGAGTGGCACTGCCCCACCTGCGGGCGGCGCATGCTGGTGAACTGGCAACCGCAGTTCAAGAAAATCATTCTCGAAACCGGCGACGATTACGCTATGCACAGTGCTACTAAAGGCCTTCTGCCGACGGAGCCGTTGCAGGTGAAGCCAGTTGATGGCGCCGCCCTGCAAGCAGAGCCTGAGGCCCTCGTCGAAGAAGACCCAAGACTAGCCCCCTGGCTGGCGTGGCTGGAAGAAGTAGATTTCGACAGCTTGTGGAATGCGCAAGTTTAATATACTTGAAGCAAGCCACCCTCTAGCCAGGCTCTGAGGTAATGATCGGGCGTGGGTTGCGCTAAGGTTGGAGTAAGGGTGACCGCCGCTTCTAGACGATAGAGTCCTCGAGGCAAAGTAGCATCACCTGTGACCAGGGTTATGCTATCCGCGAAGTCAACAGTGCCGTATGATTCGCTGACCACTTGATGTGAATCCCGGCCTACACTCTTGGCGTAGACGACCGCCGTAAAGTCCAGTGGTGGATTGTCGGGCGCTACCACATTCACCAGATCGAGGCTGAGATGCACCTTGAATGCCTGACCATAGGGGAGAATGTTCTGAGGTGTATTCATGTCAGTTCGCACTATCTCCAGGCGGCGCAGGTGCGGTACGCCGGCGAGACCGGCCGGGGTCGTGGGTGGAGTAGCAGGCCCGGCTACGGCTACGATTTCCGGAACTGGCTCGGCTACGACTGTAACTAGCTGAACAGGCTCGGGTGTTGTAGCAACTTCTGGAGTTGGCTTGGCTTTCGCCGCAACCAGAGCAACTGGTTTGGTTACCTGAGAACGTAGTGTAGTATGTCGGGCGAGGAAGTCGATCAATCGTTCGGCTTCCCAACCAGCCCAGGTGTCCACCTCACCGCTCTGGACATGCACCACGCGTGTGCGGCGCGCTTCGTCATTCTCATCGAGCAAAAGCTCAACCGTAAAATTCGCGTAATGCTGGCGGCCTGATATGGCCGCCATTTCTTTGGGGGGTTGGGCTGGAACCCGCTTCGGCATCAGCTTACGTGCCTGGCGAATCCAGCCTTGTTTGGCGACGCGCTCTGCCGACAGGCCGGGGATTATGGCGGCGACTTTGCCCGGCGACAGAGCGGCGAGGCGCGCAAAGGTGCGGATGCCAGCGCTATGAAGGCGGCGCTCAATTGCCGGGCCGATGCCATGGATGCGCTTGAAATCGTCGGCTGGCGGCGACACGGCCCTCGATGCGCGTAAACGCTGACGGGCCATAGAGGTTACCTGTCAAACTGATGCCAAGCCACAGGCGGCAGATTGAGAGGCGCTCCCCTTCATGGCGAGCGCATTGTTTTCGAGGAAGCGTGGTTCTCCCGAACTCCCCTGCCGAGTTGGCCCCATCGGCGCACGCGCCGACGAGGCCAGGGACGGAGACGGAGCAGGGCAAGGCACCGAAGAGTTTAGGGGGCAGGATTATAGAACTGCACAATTCCTCCCTCGTGGTAGCCGGCCATGGAGCTAGGGCCACTATCCCCCTCAGGACAAAAACTGTGCGTGATGGTTGCTACCAACTTGTAGGCCTGCGTCTCGTGAGGGGGCACTGGCACTGTGCCTGCCAGAAAGTCCATGTAGACTTCGTAGATTTGGGGGCTAGGGCCAGGTGTCAAGGGCACATGGATTTCATGCGCGGGCAATCTCAAGTCTATTCCAGGCCCCATGGCCTCGAGGTTCAGATTCAGGTGCCACTCACCGGGAATCACCGGGACTAACGTGCCTTCCGTAGTCCACTTGACCTTGACACCCCAATCCTGGTTAGAGCGGATGACGCCCGTCGGAGCGGGTAGCGGCGGGGCTGGGGTAGCGGGACCCTCGTACACAGTGCAACTCAGGTCGATCACATGAAATTCTGCTTCGATGAACGGGGTTTCAAACTCAATGTGTGGCATTGTAGTAGTCCTCCTTACAGGACAGGAAGTATTTGGGATTTACCGGGCGACTCCCAGTGAGACGCCTGGGTGCTGTTGGCAAAGGGGCCCGCTTAGCCAGCAACGCCGAAACTATAACAGGGCGCGCTTAAGCGCCGCTGTTCTACCGCTTAATTCCGACCAATTTGGGATTAATTGATTGGGATCAGGCTACACGCGCTCGCGGCGGCGGATGCGCTCGTAAAGTTGGGTTGTGGCCGGGGCGGGGGCCACGTCCAGTTCGGTGCGGAGCGCCCCCAAGCAGGCTTCGTACTGGCGCAAAGCCAGGTGGTGCTGGCCCTGGCGGCTGTAGCAGGACATAAGACGACGGTGGGCGTCCTCACGGCAGTTGTCGCGGGTGAGAATGAGTTGGCACAGCGTGATGCACGGGGCGTAGTGCTCCTGGCTGAAGTAAATTTGGCTGAGACGGTCGAGCGTGTCCAGGTAGGCGACGCGCAGACGTTCGCGCGTCAGGACAGGCCACCCCTCGTAAGGATCGTCGGCCAGGAAATCGCCCTGGTAGAGGCTGGTGGCGACCTCGTACTCGGCAATGGCGGCCGCGAGTTGGTTGCGGGCTTCAAGCCGCTGGCCTGCCTGGATACGCCGTTCGAACTCTTCAACGTCGAGCCACAGGCGCAGGTCGAGGTTGAGGTTGTAAGCGCCGGCCTCGTAAACGATGACGGCCACATCGGTCGCAGATTTCAAGGCCTGGCGCAGGCTGTGTACGGCCACATTGATCCGGTTGCGGGCGGCCTCCGGCGCGGCTTCCGGCCAGAAGGCTTCAGTCAACACGTCGCGAGGTGTGGGCCGCTCACGATGGATGAGCAGGTACTTGAACACGGCTTGGCCTTTACCTTTGGGCCATTTCTCGACGAGGTGGTTATTCACCATCACCCGGAAAGTCCCCAATAAATGGGCGGTCAGCGTCGGTGTAACGGGTGATGACTTGGCAGAACGGCGCGGAGCCTGGGCTTCAACTGATGGAGGCGAAGCCTGGTCGTTCTGGGCCTGGGCTGGCGACACCTCAACTGGCGCGGCCAAGTCGGCTTCGGGCGCGGTGGAGGCCGGGGCGGCGTCTACTATCAGCGAGTCGTCGGCGAGCGGGGCAGGCAGGTTCACGTCAGTGGAGACAGATAGCGACTCCGGGGAGAAAAGGCCGCCAGCATCGTCAATGCTTTCCGGTTCAACCGTCTTCGGCATCAGTCGCGGGCGCAAGCCCAACCACCCAAGCAGGTTGTCCCACAGGTGAGTGAGGCCGGGAGCGGCAGGGAGCGCAGGCGGCGAGGCCGGGGCGGGCAGTTTGAGCATGAGGGGCGTGCCAGACCAGCCATGCGCGCCTACCAGGGCATCCAGATTTTCAGATGGAGAACCGAGCAGTTGGCGCACGCGCTCGGCGGCTTTGCGTTCGGCGCGCTCGGCGACCAAATAAGCCTGATGGTGAAACTCGCGCTGCCGGCGCACGTCGCGCCACTGACGGGCGAGCGCCTCGCCTCGCCGCAGGCCTTCGGCCAGGAGAGCATCGCCCATTGCTAAGGCCAGTGTGGCGGCCTGATCGAAGTAGATGATGGCGCTGTCCAGATCACCTGCCGCGGCGGCCAGACAACCCAACTGCCAAATGGCCCAGCTTCTGTGCTTGTTCAATCCGGCGGCCTCGGCCATCAGGCTGGCGGTGAGAGTCTGCACCTGGGCATGGGCGCGGTCGCCGCTCCAGGCGGCCAGAGCGCCTTCGGCAAGCAGGCTCAGGCAAGCGCCATCAGCCTCGTGGCGCGCTGTGAAAAGTTCGGCGGCAAGGGCGAAGGCGCGTCGGGCCGCGTCGGTTTGCCCCTGGGCAGCGGCGATCTCGCCCTGGGTATAAACCAGCCGAGGCCAGGCGTACAGCGCCGGTTTGGGTAACTGTTTCAGCCACTCTTCCAGAGTCTGCCATTGGCCCAGATCGAGGAGCGTATTGGCCGCGTTGGCAATGACCTGGGCCGCGCTCGCCTCATCACCTAACTCAAGATAGAGGGGCACAGCTTCTTCGATGGCTCCCTGGCTGGCGAGATAATCGGCGGCCCGACGCAAAACGCCGGGGCTGGGAATTGTTTCCAGGCGCAAGGCGGCTCGCAGGGGCGCATCCCACATGCGACGCACCCGCGTCCAACCTTCAGTCAGTTGTTGCAGCCACGGCCCGGCGGGTGGCGCGCTGTTGCCCACAGTTGCCTGAAGCAGGCCCAGGTGACTATACTCCAGCCGCAGGCTCAGGGCGAGCGCCCGCAGACTATTGGCATCGGCGATGGTTAGCCAGGCGCGGGCAACGTGTGTCAACAAGCCATCGGCGTTAGCCGCGCTGTCTACGGCGCGTTGGATGAGCGTCGATCCTAGCAACTCACAGGCGGCGCCCAAGCCGACCAGCGCACCGATTCGTCCCTGTGTCAACTCTGTGGCCCGGCGGATAACTTTCTCTGATAAGTCTATCTCGGCCAGCCGGGCCAGGGCCAGCGCCGAGCGGGCGTCGAGGCGCAATTCGTTGACGCCACACTGAGCAGCCCGGGGCGGCAAAGCGGCGGCTGGCAAACGATGATGGGTGGTCAGAATGCAGGTGAGGCCGGAAGGCAGTCCTGGCAAGAGGTAATGGCCCAACAGCCACAAGGTGGGATGCTGGTCGTTGAGATGATGAACATGCTCCAGCACTACCACCAGGGAGGCGGGGAGGGCGTCGGCCAACTCACGGGCGAGGGCGGCAAAAAGGGGCGGCCAGCCCGCGATGGGGCCGGGTTGCCGCCGCATCTGCTCCAGGGTGACGGCCCCGATCCCCGGGTTGAGCCGTTGCGCGCTGGCGATGAGGGAGACGAGGCAGGTGGCCGGGTCGCCGTCTTCCGGGCCGAGGCGCAGCCACATGAGAGGCCGGCCGCGTTCTGTGATGGCCGCCGCCAGACTGTCGGCCAGCAGGTATCCTGCCGGGGCATTAAACAAAGTGAGGCCGCCTGAGGCGGCCTGTTCCAGCACTGATTGGCGCAAAATTGCGCGCCCAGCCGTGTGTGGGGCGGCTGATTTTGCGGCGAAGAGCATTGCCGTCTTTCAAGTTGCCGGGTTGGTAAACTGGACTGAAAAGGTGTGGAATCCAAACAGAAGTGTACTCCTAAAAGAAAGCTCCGTGCGTAACAATTTGGCGATGATTTTTGGCGGAATATACGCAATACCGCAAAACTCGCTATGTGCCCGGAGTTCCGGCGGCAGTTGGACTGCCGCCGCCGCAGTGCAACTGCGGCGGGAGCATCCTTGCTGAGTGACTTTTGCAACACTGCGAATATACTGTTACACACCCCAGCCACCCCTAGATTCCGAACGGATGTTCCTGCGACTCTTTTGCAAAGAAGTCCTCAGGTTTCGCTTCTGTTTCTCTGGTTTGGATGATCGGGCGCGGCTCGCGGTTGACAGTGAGTTGGAACACGTCGGGGCGGGCGTAGTGCCCGGCCACGTCCAGCATCCACTTGGGGCCGCGCATCTGCGCCGGGTGGACCGTCGCGTATAAAATTTCCTCTTTCTCGTGGGCAGGCCCGGCAATAAACTCGCCATCGGGATTCAGGATGGCGCTGTCCCCGGTGTTGATCCATTCCTCAGCGTTTTGATAGAACCGTCTCTTGAACTCAAATCGATCCGGGATGTCAGACTTGCGTAAGGCCATGCTACAGCCAATGACGTAGACCCGGCCTTCTTTGGCAATGTGGCGCAGGGTCGAGAGCCACGGCTCGCCGCGATCCCAGGTGGCCGCTACATAAATCTGCACGCCCCAGGCGTAGAGCGCGTAACGGGCCAGCGGCATGTAATTCTCCCAGCAGATCAACCCGCCGAGTTTGCCGAACGGCGTGTCGTACACGTCTAGCGTACTGCCATCGCCCTGCGCCCAGACAAGCCGCTCACCGCCTGTCGGCACCAGCTTGCGGTGCTTGCCCATGATGCCCCCCTGCGCGTCAATATAGAGCAAGGTGTTGTACAGGCTCGCGCCGCTGGCTTCGGCGTTGCATTCACTCATTCCCATAACCACGTGTATCTTGGCTCGCTGAGCGGCGCGGCACAACTGGTCGGTAGCGTCGCTTGGGATTGTTACGGCGTTGTCGAGCAGTTCGGCGTACAGCGCGTTGAGCACTTGCTCCTCGCCCGGCGGCACAGCCCACACCCAGTCGGGGTAAGCCGGGATGAACGATGCAGGAAAGGCAATGAGACGCGCTCCGGCCCGGCCTGCGTCTACAATCAACTCGCAAGCTTTTTCGATGGTGGCGTTTCGATCCAGAAAAACCGGCGCGGCCTGAGCGGCGGCGACGGTGAAGGGAGCATGATTGGAATGAGTCATGGCGATGGATTAACCTTTGCGCCCCACGCCGGGGAAGCTGCCTTGCGGCGTGGGGCGCGATTGATTCTCACGCGAGCTGGGGCATCAAGCCCAACTGCTGCATAAACGTCACGCCGTCCGGCTCGGCCCAGTGTTCCACAATTTTGCCGTCGGCAATGCGGAACATGGAGATGCCCGTCACCCGAAGCTTCCGGCCGCCGGGCGGCAGACCCATAAACTCTGACCCGCTGTGCGTGCCGGTCATCGTCCAGCGCATCACCACCTTGTCTCCTTCAGCGATCAGGTCTTCGACGGTGTAATGTAGGTCGGGGATGGCGGCGACGGTTCCGCGATGAGAGAGCTTGCCGCCCTGGAGGCCGGGCGGCAAGCCGGGCAGAGTCTTGTGGCTGATCACATCGGCGGTGACGATGCTATCCAGCGCCTCCAGCGTATTGGCGTTGTAAGCTTCTTGATAGCGGCGGACAACAACTTTGTTGGCTTCGGTTGACATGATGACCTCGAGGGTTACGCAATACGAACTACGCGCTACGTTAGCCGGGCATCACACCCATCTGTTGCATGATGCCCACCGCATCTTCCACGCCAAAGTGCTCCACGATCTTGCCATCCGCAATGCGGACGATATACGAGCCGCTGATTTTGAATGACTTGCCGGTGGGCGGCACGCCAAAGGCTTCCTTTTGAGGAGTGGCCGCCACGGAGACTCGGGCCACCACCCGGTCGCCGTCGGCGAGCAGGTCTTCAATCGTCACCTTCAGATCCGGCCAGGCGTCCACGGTAAGCCGGTGAAGTTGTTTGAGTCCCTCGAGGCCGGGCGGGAAGCCGGGCAACATGGCCGGGGTCTTGATGTCGGCGGCGATGACTTCGTCCAGGGCATTGAGGTTATTGGTATTGTAGGCTTCTTGATACTTGCGAACAACGGCTTTGTTGGTTTCAGTTGACATGATGTCCTCCAGAGTTAGAGTAGGAAGTTTAGAGTTCAAGAATTCAGATCAGGCTGGCATTGGGATCGCGCCGATTTGCATCAGCAGGCCCAGGATGTCGGCGTTGAGCCAGGCCTCCACCACCTTGCCATTCTCCACTTTCAGGATGACGATGGCTTGAACGACCACCGGCTTGCCGCTCGGCGGCACGCCCTGAAACTCGGCCCGGTGCATGCCCCGGAAGCTGTGATAGATGGCGACGCGATCCCCGTCGGCAACAATCGCCTCGTAAGGCATGCGCGAATCCGGGAAGGCTGTATAGAACCCGGTCATTGCCGCCCGCGTCCCGGCCCGGTCGAGGGGCTGAGGACCGAAGCCGTGAAACTTCACGGTCGGGGCTAAGGTCGAGTCCAACCCGTCCAGGTCGCGGCGATCCAGATACTCGAAGTATTGTTGAGCAAAGGCTCGCAGGTCTGTGTTTGACATGAGATAGTCTCCTTGGGTGATGTTCAGCGGATGTTTTGGGTTTGCTGAACTGCCCACACTCTACAGGATTACGGCTTGCGAGGCATGGGGGGAAGTACGAAGATTTGCGAGACCGGGGTACGTAGTTTTGTGGCAAGATGATCATCCAGTCATCTTGTCATCCCTTCATCCCGTCATCTCCCATCAACCCTCTTTCAACCGCCCACGCCGCCAACTGCGCCCGCGAGGCAAAGCTCAGCTTCGACAGCGCATTCTCCACGTGCTTTTCAACCGTGCGCTCGCTCAACACCAACTCGTCGGCGATGGCCCGGTTGGATTTGCCCTGCGCCACCAACGCCGCCACTTCGCGCTCGCGCCCGGTCAGCCCGCCGAACTCTTTCTTCGCGGCTTGACGCGGCGAGGGTGATGGCAGAGGTGGGATCATCGCCGACGCGCGACTCAGGAATTGATCGCGAAGCGGCCCGGCAGGCACGTTGGCGGCCAACCCGTGGATCAAGGTTTTGGCCGTCTCTGCTTCCCGTTCCATTTCCTCCCGCCGTCCCTGAGCACGATAGAAGCGGCTGAGGGCCGCCCGCGTCCGCCAGATCATCGGGCGCGCATCCTGCCTCAGGGCGGTCTCGCGCGCGGCGTTGAGAACGGCCTCGGCCTCTTCGATTCGGCCCAGCGCCGCCAGCGCCTCGCCGCGCAACAAGCCCAGCCGGGGAATGGCGTGCTCGCCCTGACTCTCGATGCCTGCGGCTGAAGAGATCAACTGCTCGATCACTTTCAAGGCCTCGTCTGGTCTGCCCTGCGCCATCAGAAGCTCGGCATAAGCCGCCCACGCCTGGCGCTGGCCGCTGGCTTGCATTGGCGTGCTTGGCGTAAGCGCGGCGCTCAGCACGGTCTTGGCTCGCGTTAGCTCGTTTGGCAAAATGTGGGTTGACGCCAGAAAGCCGGATGCAATTCGTACCCAGTGAGTGGCGTTGCTCTGGCGAGCCAGGGTTAGAGCTTGCTCAAGATGCTCGCGGGCAGTGGACAGGGCCAGCAGGTCGAGGTAGAGCGCGCCAGCCGCCCAGCGCGTGATCGCCATAAATTGGCGATGGCCGATCTCGTCAGAGATTTCAATAGACTGTCCGGCCAGTTCGATGGCGTGCGCGTACTCGCCGCCGGTGGCCAGGCACAATGCCAGCCAGGCGCGGGCCAGGGCCTCGGCCGGGCGCGAGTTAGTCTCGCGCGCAATCTGCAACGCCAGCTCGCTGTCGCGCACGCGCCCGGCGTAATTCGAGTCCGGCCACACACCCACGTTCTGCATATAGATCGCGCCGCGCGGCGCGAGGACAATCAGGCTTGAGGCCAGCCCGCCACGATCATCCAACTCGCGGAAGAGCGCCACTGCGCGCTCATAATGCGTTGTCGCTTGAAGCAGGTCGCCGGCCATGCCGTCGGTGATGCCAAGCAGGTCTAACGTCTCGGCCAGGCCGCGCCGATCATTGGCCGCCTCAAAAATTGCCAGCGCCTCCCGATGGCATTGCCTGGCTTCGGACATCTGCTCCACGTTCATGTGCCAGTTGCCCAACCGGTTCAGGCTGCGGGCCAGTATCGCCGCGTCGCCCAGTTCGCGCGCGGCCTCCGATGCGCGCCGAAAATACTCGCCGGTTCGTTCGTAATCGCGCGAGGCCCACAGCGCGCCCAGGTCGATCAGAGCCTGCCACGCGGTTGGCCGGTCGCCATTGGCTTGGGCCAGTTCCAGCGCAGACTCGAAGTCGGCGCGGGCACGCTCAAAGTCGCCCAGAGTTTCGTAAGCGTGGCCGCGCTCAAGATACAAAGCCAGGGGCGGCCTGCGGCCAAGCTGGCGGGCGGACTCCAGAGCCCGCGTGAAGTGTTCGGCGGCGGCGCTTATAGCATAAAGACTCAACGCTTTCTGCCCGGCGCGTTGCGAATAGTCCAACGCCTTTTCCCACGCTCCGGCTTCATAAAAATGATGGGCCAGTTCGGCCAGGCGGGTTTCAGGTGAAGCGGTCTCCAGCGCTTCGGCGATGGTGCGATGCAAAGCTCTGCGCTCGCGGGCCAGCATGTCGGCGCGCACGGCTTGCTGAGTGAGCGCGTGCCGAAAGACAAACGTTTCCGCCGACTCTTCGACCACCAACTGAGCGGCGATCAATTCCTTCACCAGTTGCACCAGTCCGGCTTCGTCGCGCTGAGTCAGTTTTTGCAGAAGGGCAAAGTCAAAGCGCCGCCCGGCCACGGCGGCCAGACCGAGAAGCTGGCGAGCCGCCGGACTCAAGCCGTCGGCGCGGCGTTGCACCGCCACCTGCACCGTGCGCGGAATCCGCAGCTCGTTGAGCGGTTTGCGATCCCAGCGGCCTTCGGCATAGAAGATGTCGCCCGATGCGATCAGCGATTTCAAAATCTCTTCGATGAAGAACGGGTTGCCCTCGGTGAGGGCGCAAATGGCATTGAGGAACTCGGCTTGCACCGGGCGCTGAAGTTCAAAGATGGCGCGGAGCATGACATCCACTTCGACGGGGGCGAGACGGGCGAGCGTCAACTCGGTGGCAAATCGTTCGCGATCCAACCCGGCCAGGAAGCGGTTGAGGGCTGGGGTGATCTCGTCACTGCGATAAGTCAGCGCGAAGAGAATGGGCTGGGCGCTGGCACGGCGGATGATGTTCAGCAGAGCTTCGAGACTCTCGTCATCGCTCCAGTGCAAGTCCTCGATCACGATGAGCAGACGTTGAGTTGCGGCCAGGCGGGTGAAGAACTGGCTGAAGGCGTGGAGAAGACGGTGTTTTTCTTGTTCAGGAGAGAAGGCGGGAGTTGAGTCGGACAGAGAAGGGGCAAGTTCAGGTAGAAGCTTGACGAATTCACTAGCGGTTGAACCGAGGTGGCGGGCAACGTCAGCTTGGGATCGGGCCGCGCAGAATCCGCGCAGTAAATCAATCAACGGCGCGTAAGGCAGAGCCCGATCCGACTCGAAACAATTGCCTTGCAGGATGAGGAAACTCTGATGCGAGGCGCGCGCTTTGGCTTCGGCCACGAGCCGCGATTTGCCGTTGCCGGCCTCGCCGGCAATGAGGGCGGCCTGGGCGCGGCGACTGCTCGCCCGCGCCAAAAGCTGATCGAGCGAGGCGAGGTGCGCGGTGCGGCCAACGAGGATAGGGCAGACGACGGGTTTATCGACCTGCATTGTCACGATTATATACCCCATGACAATTGTCACATGCGCCTTATGACATTTGGCAATTCCGGCATGATTAGCTTTGTGATACTACATGGCAGAACCTTACAAGGTGAATATGTTTACCGCGATCGTCGCTGGCACATAAGTCGAGAAAACGCGTGCTGGCAGCCTCCCCTCGAGAGTTGAACCTGAATTGCCCCTCACAACAGGGGTTGGGCGCGTCGGCCCATAAAAAATTACGGTTCCTTCAAAACGGCCTATCAAGCTCTCACTGCCAGCAAATAATATAGATGTCGACAGCTTGGCGGCAGTAGTCTCACGGTAAACATTGCCTACGGGCCTGGTCCGATCAACCAGGCCCGTTTTTTGTTACAATGCAGGGCATGACTCTGTCTCTCATTCACCTCACCCGCCTCCCTGCCGGGGCCGCCGCCTCTCACCCGGCCATCATCTGCCTGCATGGGCGCGGTAGTCACGAAGGCGACCTGATCAGCCTCGCGCCGTATCTCGACGACCGCTTGCTGTGGATCAGCCCGCGCGCGCCGCTCGACCTCATGGGCGGCTACGAGTGGTATCGGCTCGAAGGAATCGGCGTCCCCGATCAGCCGAGTTTCGACACGGCGATGGAAACGCTCGACCGCTTCATCACCGAAGCAGTTGCCGAATATCCGGTTGACCCACAGAAACTATTCTTGCTTGGCTTCAGCCAGGGGAGCATGATGTCGTACTCGTTCGCCCTTACCCAGCCGGGGCGCCTGGCGGGCGTCATCGCCCAGTCGGGCTACATCCCGCTCAACGCCGGACTCAAGATTGACGAGGCCGGAGTGAAGGGCAAGCCGTTCATCATCACCCACGGCACGTACGATCCACTCATTCCGGTTCAGTGGGGCCGCGACGGCTACAACTACCTCAAGGGCATCGGCGCGGATGCTGAGTTCCACGAGTTTCCGATGGAGCATAACGTTAGCGAAGAGTCGATTGGAGTGATTGGGGAGTGGATGAAGCCGAAAATAGACTTTCCCGAAGGTTTTGAACCTTCGGGAAGGTGGCCAAAAAAGTAAAGAATGCCATATCGCCAGAGCGCATTTGCCCCCGGCAACATTTATCACCTCTACAATCGCGGCGCAAACCGCCAACCGATCTTTTTTGGCACGGATAACTATGAATACTGCTTAGGGCTTGTCAAGAAGTATCGGGGTGAGCATCAAGTCAGCATCATCGCCTATTGCCTGATGCCCAACCATTATCATTTTGTTCTGAGGCAGAACGGCGATGTGCCACTTTCGAGCTTTATGCAAGTTGTTTTCAATGCTTACACCCAGGCAGTTAACCGGCAACAAAACCGTAAGGGGACACTATTTGAAGGATGTTTCAAACACCTTCATGTGGACGACACAGCCTACTTTTTGCATTTATGCCGCTATGTTCATCTCAACCCTGTAGCTGCCGGCCTGGTACAAAGCCCAGCCGACTGGCTATATTCAAATTATCTTGAATGGATCGGAGTAAGAAAAGGATCGCTAATTGACCGCCCCATAATCGAGGCGCTATTCCCACTCACAGACCCTCCCGAAGGTTCCAAACCTTCGGGAGGGTCTGTTGAGATTGAATATGCTCGGTTTGTAACTGAGTATCAGGCTGACAAAGAAACACAGGCCAAATTGGCGCGCTACCTGTTTGACGAATAACCCTCCCGAAGGCTGATCATTTATGGCTGACGATCCTGCACAAAGCCTTCGGGAGAGTCAAAGAAAAACGTCCCGAAGGTTCGAAACCTTCGGGACGTTTTTCAGCCGCGAATGATCGCCAGCACCTCGTCGCGCCGTTTCTCCATTTCCTGGCGCGTCTTCGCTTCCAAATTCAGACGCACCAGCGGCTCGGTGTTTGAGGCCCGCACGTTGAAGTGCCAGGTCGGGTAAGTCACCGAGATGCCGTCCATCGTATGCTGTTTGGCATCGCTATATTTCTCGGTCAGCGTCTTCAACACTGCTTTCGGATCGGATACGGTCGAGTTGATCTCGCCGGAAATGAAATACTTGGCTTCCAAGGCCTTTAGCAACTCAGACATTTTGACGCCCTTCTTCGATAACAATTCCAGCAAAATCAATGACGGGACGATGCCGGAGTCGGCGTAGAAGAAATCGCCAAAGTAGTAGTGGCCAGTCACTTCTCCGGCAAAGGCGGCTTGCTCGTCGGCCATCCGCCGTTTGATGAAGGCGTGGCCGACTCGCTCCATCAGCGGCGTCCCGCCCGCCGCCCCGATCAAGTCCACCACCGCCCACGAGGCTCGCACGTCGTACAAAATCTTCGCGCCTGGATACTTTTCCAGCAAATACTGGCCCATGATGGCGGTGAGGAAATCGCCGGGGATGAACTGGCCGCGGTCGTCAATGGCGAAGAAGCGGTCGCCGTCGCCATCAAAGGCGAAGCCGATAGCCGCGCCCTCGCTCAGCACCCGCGCCTGAAGTTCGGCCCGATTTTCCGGCTGGAGCGGATCGAGGCCGTGATTGGGCAGATTGCCGTCAGGGTTAAGATAGAGGCCGATAAGTTGAACCGGCAGATGCTTGTAGACTTCCTGCAGGATCGGGCCAACCATGCCGTTGCCAGTGTCCACCACCACTTTCAAGGGTTTGACCGCCTCGGCGTCAATGATCGACAGCACCTTCTGCACAAACTCCTCTTTGAAATCTTGCTGAATGATCTGCCCTTTGCGCGTCGGCGTTAGGAAGGCCTCGCTCTCCACCAATTTCCTCAAATCCTGAATGCCCGCGTCGCCGCTGAGGAGGTACGGCATCTTCTTCACCATTTTGAATCCGTTATAGGTTTTGGGGTTGTGCGAGGCGGTGACCATCATACCCGGCAGGCCGAGTTTGGCGCAGGCGAAGTAATACTGATCGGTGCTGACCATGCCGATGTCCAGCACATCCGCGCCCTGATCGGTCAGACCGCGGGTGACTTCGGCGAACAGCGACGGCCCGGAGAGACGCATGTCGCGCCCGACGATCACCCGCTTCGCATCGGCGCCGATGAAGGTGACGAAGGCGCGGCCGATGAGATAAGCCGCCTGCTCATTGAGGTCGGTGGGGTAGATGCCGCGAATGTCGTAGGCTTTGAAGATGGCTGGGTTGACTTGCATAAAATTTCTCCTTGTAGGGCGATTTGTCAAATCGCCCTACATTGTAGAACGATTTGCCAAATCGCTCTACGTGGAGCAAATTGCCAATTTGCTCTACAATCGCGCGATGGATCCGCTTGAGTATCGTTGGTCGTACCATCGCCACCTGCCGCACTTTCAGCCGCCGGGCGCGACGTTGTTTGTGACGTTTCGACTGGCCGGCTCACTGCCGCATGAAGTGATTGAGCGATTGATGGAAGAGAAGGCGCGGGCAGAAGCAACGTTCAACCAAATAGCCGATCCTGAAGAGCTTTGGCGGCAAGGTGATGTGGAAGAACGACGCTGGTTTGGCAAGTGGGATGAAGCGCTCGACCAGGCCGAGAGCGGGCCAGTGTGGTTGAAAGATAAACGCATCGCCGAACTCATGGTTGAGAGTTTGAAGTATCGGGATAACATGGTTTACGAGTTGGATGCGTTCTGCATCATGGCGAACCATGTCCATATGGTGTTCAAGCCACTGCCGAAAAGTGACGGCGGGCATCATGCCTTGCAGAAGATTCTACACTCTCTGAAGCGTCACGTTGGGCGCGAGGCCAACAAACTGCTGGGTCGCGAGGGCGCGTTCTGGCAACACGAGAGTTACGATCATGTGGTGCGCGACGAGGCCGAACGGCGGCGGATCGTCAAGTACGTGCTCAACAATCCAGTAGCCGCCGGCCTGGTTGAGCGGTGGGAAGATTGGGAGTGGGCGTATTGGAAGAATCTGTAAGGCGATTTGCCAAATCGTCCTACAATCGGAGATTTATAGCACCCCGGCCTGGGCGACGATCGTCAACACCTCTTCCCCGTACTGCTCAGCCTTTGTCTGACCGACGCCGCGCACGGCTTCCAGTTCAGCCAGAGACTGTGGCCGGGCGGCGGTAATGGCCTGCAACGTTTGATCCCAGAAAATGACGTAGGGCGGCATTTTGAGAGCGCGAGCTTTTTCCAGACGCCAGGCGCGCAGGCGCTCGAAGATGGCTTCATCTGTAGCAGACGAACTGGCGCGCTCATTTGTAACAGGCTGAGCAGTTGGCACAATGAGATAACCTTTGCTGTTTTGTGCAATCAGTCTTGCCGCAATCATCGCATCTACCTGGGCTAGAACATCGTTTCGGGTTCGGCCTGCAAGACGATTGTAAAGTGGGTGAGACTGATATTCTTCAACTCGTTCTGAGCCAGAACCAACCAGTAATTTAGCCGCGCCGCTTCGCGGCAGTTTACCCGGAAGCGCACGCACACAGTCCAGAATGGCCTCGATCACTTCTGTGGAGTTGCTCTCAGAGTGCAAGATAGCAATGATTTCATTGCCATGTCTTTCGACAAGTTCATCAGTCAAACTCTTATAAGCCCGTAGTTCGAGTTTAGTGCGTGGGCGATCACGGGTGATCCGGCGCAGGGTGTCATCGCCGAAAATAACAAAGTCTGGTTGTCCCAATTCGAGGGCGCGCTCATGTCGCCAGCGGCGCAATTGTTCAAAGGGCAAATCTTGCAACAGCTTTGCTTGTAATCCTTCCAAGGGTTTTAAACCTTCGGAAGGATTGTTCATAGCAGGCGATTCATGCTCGCGCATCCACGCATTCACCACACAGCGGATCTGGCCGTAGTCAATCGTTTCTGGCAAACGAGCTTTGAGCGCCGAAAGCTGTTGCACTGAGCCAACGGTTTCGATCACCGAACGAACTTGCTTCTGGATGTCAGCCGGGACGACGGCATTCACGTCTACCTGCCCGGCGGCGATCAGCGCCCCGAGGTGCGAATAGACCGTGCCGACCGTCAGGCCGCGCTCGGCGGCGATTTGCTCCGGGGTCAGGCCGCGCGCCAGCAGTTGGCCGCTGAGGGCTACCGTGCCGCCCGCCTCGGCTTTGGCTTTTTGCCTCTGCGTTTCCGCGGCCTGCACCGGGCGCAGTTCAACATCAATGGCCGCTTTGGCCTTCAACGCCGATTCTCCTCGCGGCGTGAGAGCCAGGGTGGGGCGGTCACTGCCCACTTGCTTGAGGTAGCCGGACCCCAAAAGTTGATTGACCAGCGACTCGATCTCTTTGAGACGGAGGGCGGCGAACTTGCCATAGTTGTGGTTGCTCGTGTACCCGGAGCGGGCCGCCTCTGGTTTCAATGAGCCTTTGAGTATTTGCGCCAGCTTGCCCCGGCCCACCTCCCACTTGAGAGTGGTGATGGTGTGAAGCACAATCAACGCCGCCCGCTCGGCTTGCGTTTGGGCCGGGCGGGCCGGCGCTTCTTCGGTTTCGGCGCGGAAGAGGCAGTTGTCGCAACAGGCCGGCGCGGCAGCGTCCCCGGAGTCGCCAAAGTGGCCGAGCAGGGTCCGGCGGCGGCAGGCGTTCGTCTCGGCGTAGTCCACCATCTTCTCAAGCTGGTAGCGCTTGTGATCGCGGCGCTCGGCGACTCCTTTGGCGATCACCGCCAGGGTGGCGTCGGAGAGCGGCAGAACTTCGAGCCGCAGTTGGCCGAAGGATTCGTCGGAGGCGCGGCGGATGGCGCTGGCGGCTTGCAGTTGCTCAAGGGCGATCCGGGCTTTGGTCTGAGGCAGGCCGGTGGCCTGTTCAATGTCGGCCAGGGTCAGGCCGACGAGAGGGCGGGAGAGGGCGTCGCCGTCCCAAGTGGTGACGGCCCCCACCCCCGGCTCCGCTCCCATCGCATCCTGAGCGGAGTGAAACGAAGTCGAAGGACGCGATGGGAGCGGCGGGAGGGAGCGCAGAAAGTTGTGGACGGTTCGCAGTTCAATGGCCGAAGGCGAGTCGTTCTCGATGAAGAATTCGTGGAGGGCGGTGTCTTTGGGTGAATAGAGCAGGGCGGCGCGAGCGGGGAGGCCGTCGCGCCCGGCGCGACCGGCCTCCTGATAATAAGCTTCGAGCGTGCCGGGCACCGAGTAGTGCAGAACGAAGCGCACGTCAGGCCGGTCAATGCCCATGCCAAAGGCGTTGGTGGCGACGATGAGCGGCAAGTCGCCGGCGAGAAACGAGTCTTGAATCTGTGAACGAAGATCGCCGTCCAGCCCGGCATGATAGTGTTGGACGGGCAAACCCAGGTTGCCGATGAAGGCGGCCACTTCCTCTGCATCGCGCCGCGTGCCAACGTAGACGATGCCGCCCGCTTCGCGGGACACGCCTTCTGTTGTCTTCAAAAAGTCGCGCACCAGGTTGAGCTTAGCGCCCGGCGTGGGCGCAGAGAACACTTCAAAGGTGAGGTTGGGGCGGTTGAAGCCGGTGACGATTTTTTCGGCGTGGGGCAAACCCAGCTTGGCGATGATGTCGTCCTGGACGCGGGGTGTGGCCGTGGCGGTGAGGGCAAGGGTGACTGGCGGGTTGAAATCACGGCGCGCTTCGGCGAGGTGCAGATAGTCGGGGCGGAAGTCGTGGCCCCACTGCGAGAGGCAGTGCGCTTCGTCCACCGCCAGCAAGTTGAGTTGAACGCGGGCCATCGCCTCGCGGAAGGGGCGGCTTCGCAGGCGTTCGGGGGCGACGAGGATGATCTTGTATTTGCCCTCGGCGAGGGCGCGCAGACGTTTGGCTTGCTCGGCGGTGGCGAGGCTGGAGTTGATGAATGCCGCCGGGATGCCTCGGCGGGCCATGCTGTCGATCTGATCCTTCATCAGAGCGACAAGCGGCGAGATGACGAGGGCGACGCCGGGCAGGAGCAGGGCGGCCAGTTGATAGATGAGCGACTTGCCGGAGCCGGTGGGCATGACCACTAGCGCATCGCGCCCGGCCAGGGCGTGCTCAAGCGCGGCTTCCTGCCCCGGTCGAAATTCGGGGAAGGCGAAGTAGTGGCGGAGAGCGTCGCGGGGAGTCACGATTCGGCTTCTTCACCTTCAGCGGCCACGTCCTGCTCGTCGGGCTTGCGGTCAGGCATTTGCATCTGCCGGGCCACGACCTGGGTGCGGTAGTGCGTCTCGCCCTTGTCGTCCGTCCAGCGGTCGGCGACGTAAACCAGGCGGCCTTTGGCGAGGTATTGCTGGCAGACTTCACCCAGCCGATCCCAGGCTTCGACCAGGAACCAATCCGGCTCATTCGCGCCGCGCCGGTTGACGGCCAGGGTGAAGTGGCAGACCTTCTTGCCCGTCGGCGTGAAGCGGGTCTCCGGGTCTTTGCCAAGATTGCCGATGAGTTGAACCTGGTTGAGGGCGGGCATGAGGGCCTCCTTGAGGTTGGGGTTTGTGGTGAGGTGTATTATACTCTCACCCATAGCACGGCCGCGAAGCATGCGGCAACCAAACACTACAACGAATTGGGGGAATTAACGAATTCGTTCCATCCCCAAATTCGCTGTAGTGTTGAGCGGCCTAAAAATCTTCGCGGTCAAAACTGTTTTTCAAAGGCATACTCAGTCCATCACGAAAGGGCTTCGTAG
>CAYSIV010000021.1:0-1932 GCA_964431175.1 uncultured Anaerolineales bacterium | reverse complement strand
CTCACCCGGATAGAGACCAGGGCTTATGAAACTGACAGTGGTTTATGCCATTCTTTGGATCATCACCGGCTATATTTTCGGTCTGGCAATTCAACGTTTCTTCGATCTCTCAAGCAACGTCGGTTTCTATTGCGGGGCGGCAAACCTGATTTTGGGGTTGTTGCTGTTGCTCCTGGTTCAACGGTCTCCACGCCTGTCTCGTCTCTTCTATAAAGGCCCGGGTGCTAATGAGCGAGGCAGTCTCCTCATCTCACTCATGTGGAGTTTGCCGGTTGTCCTTTTGCTCTGGGCATTGATCTTTCTTCTTCTCAGTTGGTCGACTAGCAAGCCATGAATCGCCATCAGATCATCCGGACTCTAAACCATTGGGCTAATCGGCTTGATGAATTCCTCTGGAAATCGGATGGTTATGCCGTCGTGCCGCATGAGCTACTGCACGTTCTGGCGTACCGTTTGATTCGCAAACCATGCCAATATCGACTCGGCGATCATGCTGTGCGCCCGCTTTCCGAACGAAATCTGGCCGAGCAAATCTTCGTCAAGCTATTTCCGCTCGCCATCACCGGCGGCTTGGCTGTTGTAGCTTTTGGCTTATGGCTAGTAACACTTCCTCCCGGCCCTTTCGATCCCGCTGACTATCTGATGAATGGCCCACGTTGGCACATCGGCTTGATGCTGTTGATCATCGTTTTTCAACTTTACACCGCGGTTTCTTATTGGGATGTGAGAGCCGTAATCGAGTTGCTAGTAGAGCGTTTTCGCAAGGAACAGTGACCGCCTATGTCTGACGATCCAGCTTACGTCGGACGTCTTCTTGCCCAAGCCGGCGAAGAGGGCCAGTGGTATTGTGGCCAGCCCGATGCCGCCGCGCTGTGCTATGAGGTGCTGGCCCTCTTCCCCGACAACTGTGAAGCCGCCGACCTGATCTACGAATTGTTCTGTGACGAATGGCTGATCTACGACAACCGCAACGCCCTGCAACAGCACATTGACGAGTGGGACGACCGCCCCTGGCAACAGCGCCGCCGCCTGGCGCTCTCGTTCCGCTTTATGAGCCGCTGGGAGGGCAAGTATCAAAATTATGACCGCGACGGCCCGCCCGACGTGGCCGAACTGTTGGACGAGGGCAAAAGCCAACTCATCAGCGCCTATTGCCTGGGTGACGAAGAATGCGCCAACTTTGCCTGGCCCCTCTTTGCCGAAGCCATTGAAAAGGCCGCCGACCCGCAAGCCACCATGCTCGGGGTGGGCTTTCAATACGCCGACCTCGGTTTCTTTGCCGACTCGGTGGAAGTGCTGGCCGAGCTATGTTCGCGATTCGACGACGAGAGCGCGCGGCGGTTGCTGGCCGAAGTCCGTTGGTGGCGCGACAACGCCCACCGCCTGCCGTGGTTGCCGCCGTCCGGCGACGGACGCCGCTACCGCCGGATGATAATGCTGATCGATCCTGAACGTTACGCGCAAGAGGAGGGGGGCTGGCAGGAACTACGCGAGAGATTGCGGGCCATCCACCCCGACTGGTTCAAGCGGCAAGCCACGCTTTCCCCAGAGATGGCCAAGCTTGTGGCCTCTGCCTTGCCGGCTGAACCACCACAACCGGCAACTTCCATTGTAGATTGGAGTTTCCTCGACACCGACGACGGCCAGCCGGGCGAATTGCCGGAGTGGGCCAGGAAGCAAATCAAGTTGTTTGGCCGCAACAAGCGAATAGCCGACGACATCGCCCAAGAACGCCGCTGGAGCCGCCCCATCAAACCGCCCTCCACTCCGCCCCGCCGCGACCCAAACGAGCCTGAGTTCAACCCGGAAGAGTTTTTAGATGTTGACGATGAGGACGATTGGGATTTGGACGAATGACTTGAAAAGTAGAGCGAGTTGACAACTCGCTCTACATTGGCCTCTATTCCAAATAAGCCAGTGGGCGCTTCGACC
>CAYSIV010000020.1:0-35039 GCA_964431175.1 uncultured Anaerolineales bacterium | reverse complement strand
CGAGGAACTCCATTTGTTCTAACTGACCCAAAGGCCCCAACTCCGACCCCGACAGGTGTCCTCAAACCATCTGCCGGGGCTTTTTGTTCTTCACCAACAATCACAACCTCAATCACATCATATGGCGATGACGCCTCACCACATCGGGCGGTATCCTTCGGGCAGATAGACAACGAAAGGAACAAGGCGAGACGCATGATGAGTGACCAACAGACATTCGCCGAAGAACATAACCAGCATCAGTGCTACGAAATCCGCCTCAAGGGACACCTAGATGACCGGTGGGCCGAATGGCTTGAGGGCCTGACCATCACGCTGGAAGATAATGGCGACACGCTCCTAACCGGTCCGGTGATTGACCAAGCCGCGTTGCATGGCTTGCTGAAAAAAGTGCGTGATTTGGGTATGCCGTTGCTCTCAGTCAGTCCTGTTGAACCCGGACCTCCGACTACGCTCCCCCTTCGGGGACTTCGCGGGACTGACCAGGCGGATCGGTCAGATGTCAAATAGTAAACGGATATAAGCTACTTATGAAAGGAGGTTTGCCTTTGATAACATTTCCAGCCCATTTCAACCCCCGGTAACCGGGCGGCGACCACAATTTTATTCAATGAAACTCATCAATATCGTTCAAAAAAAGGAGATCAAAAAATGAACACAAACAGTAAAACCGTCGAAATGAAAGATAGGAAAGTCATACTTTCAGCATTGTGGATATTTGCAACGTTGAATTACATCTACGCGGATGTCTTTACACTGTTCTTTAATCCTGGGGCTCAAGAAGAAACAGCGACCATGACTGCAGGCGCTGCGTTGGGATTCGCAGTCTTGATGGAGGCTGCTATTGCCATGGTTCTCCTTTCCCGGGTATTGAAGCATGGAGCGAACCGCTGGGCAAACATCATCGTAGGCGCAATACATACTGCAGCGGTCTTCTTCTTCGTGTTTGCCGGAACGCCGCCAGCTCCGTTCTCTGCGTTCTTTGGAACTATAGAAATCGTGTGTACTTTGGTAATCATTTGGTATGCATGGAAGTGGCGCAACCCTGAAGGTCAGCCTTCATAATAAAATCTAACAAACACAATACCTTCGTTCAGGTATGGATTGGCGAAGGTATTGTGTTACTCAAGGAGACAAAATGAAAGCGATTGTATACACAGAATACGGACCACCAGATGTTCTTCATCTCGAAGAGGTGGAAAAACCCGCGCCCAAAGATAATGAAGTCCTAATCAAGGTATATGCGACAACCGTAACAACTGGGGACGTGAACGCTCGCGGTTTTGTCTTCGTCCCTCGCGGGTTCGGCCTTGTATCACAATTGGTGTTTGGTATTGGAAAACCCAAAAAGACAATTCTCGGAGTTGAGTTCGCTGGGGAAATTGAAGCGACAGGTAAAGATGTAACGCTATTTCAGAAAGGCGACCAGGTTTTTGGAATCGCTGGCGCTGGCCTGGGCGCATATGCCGAGTACAAATGCATGCCTGAAACAGGGGGGCTGGCGATCAAACCAGCGAATCTGACATACGAGGAAGCCGCTGTCATTCCCAACGGAGCCTTAACCGCATTAACCTTCCTGAGAAATCTGGGCAATATTCAGCGCGGACAAAAAATCTTAATCAATGGCGCTTCTGGAAGCGTGGGTAGTGCGGCGATACAGATTGCAAAATACTTTGGCGCAGAAGTGACGGGAGTATGCAGCGCCGCGAATATGGAATTGGTAAAATCCCTGGGAGCCGATCAGGTCATTGATTACACCCGGCAGGATTTCACAAAAAGCGACGAGACCTACGACATCATTTTTGACACAGTGGGCAGGACTTCGTTTTCAGGTTGCAAGAACGCCCTCAAACAAAAAGGACTCTATCTTGCAGGCGCTGGTGGGTTGCGAGAGTTCGGTCAAATGGCATGGACTTCGATGACAGGCGGCAAGAAAGTGATCGCCGGCGTCTCATCCGAGCGCAAAGAGGATTTGGTTTTCATCAAGGAATTGGCCGAGGCAGGAAAGATTAAACCGGTCATTGATCGGCGCTATCCCCTGGAACAGACTACCGACGCGCACCGATACGTGGACAACGGGCATAAAAAAGGAAATGTGGTCATCACCATCACCGGAAAGGAGTGATTGAACTATGTTGGACACAAGGATTATTCTTTCAGCATCATGGATCGCGCTGATGCTGACGTACCTTCTTGGGGACGTGCTGCGCATCTTCAGCGGCGATGTTCAAGCGGGGGAAATGGGCAAACACCTCGCTAAGTTTACCCAGCCAATGTGGTTGGGAATCGCAATCCTCATGGCGATCCCGATTGTGATGGTTTTCCTGTCCCTGATATTGCCTCAACCTGTCAATCGCTGGACGAACATCATCATCGCCAGTTTCTTTTTTCTATTCAATCTGGTCGGCTTGCCTACATATCCGTCCGCGTTTGACAAATTTTTGATCGTTGTCGGGCTTGGGTTCAATATCCTGACCGCTTGGTATGCGTGGAATTGGGTCGGAACATGAGGGTTAGTCCTGATACCACAGCACTCAATCAAAGTAAATTTGGAGAAAATGTATGAAAGCAATTGTATATGAAAAATTAGGCACACCTGCCAGTACCGCACACCGTTAGGCGCAACCGCCATCCAACGTAACCATCTTGACTATAAAAAGGAGCAACTTATGATACATACCATTCTTGGGGCAGGAGGCTTTGCAGGAAATGCATTGGCTCACGAACTTATCAAACAGAACATCACAGTCCGCCTTGTTTCACGCAGTACACACGAAATCCAGGGGACAAAGTCCGTCAAAGGCGACCTCTTGTCTGCGAGTGAAACTACTGAGGCGGTACGCGGCTCGGACGTCGTGTATTTGTGTGTTGGACTTCCCTATGATTCTAGAGTCTGGCAAGAAATGTGGCCGCGCGTAATGCAGAACGCAATTGAGGCCTGCAAACGAGCTCAAGCGAAACTCATCTTTCTCGATGTGGTGTATATGTACGGAAATGTCACTGGTAAGATGATTGAGGGAACTGCCTACAAGCCGTGTTCCAAAAAGGGAGAAATCCGCGCTAACGTTGCGACGATGCTCGAGAATGAAATGAGACGAGGTACTCTGCAGGCCCTCATTGCAAGATCGGCAGATGTCTATGGGCCGTATGCCGGATCGACAAGCATCCCCCATGTGCTCGTCTTTGATAAGCTGCTACAGGGGAAAAGAGCGCAATGGTTGGTTGACGCTTATAAGCCGCATTCATACACTTATACATCTGATTGTGCGAAAGGAATGTGGATGTTATCCACTCAGGCGGATGCCTTCAACCAGGTTTGGCACCTGCCCACATCAAATCCGGCTCCTGATGGAAAGACTTTTATCGAGATCGCTGCAAAGGAATTAGGTGTTTCACCGGAATACTCCATTCTCAAGAAACCGATGGTGCGCTTTGCCGGCATATTTGCCAGGGAATTCCGTGAATCTTACGAGATGCTTTATCAAAGCGAGTTTGAGTATTCTTTCGACTCAACCAAATTCGAAAAGCGCTTTGGTTATAGTCCAAAACCCTACGCCGAGGGCATTCGTGAAACAATACAATTCTTGAAAACGAATTAAGGGAGAATGGTCGAACACGCAGGGGCACGGCGGCTTAGTTCAATCAGCGAGTCTTGCCCCCCGTAAGAACGCCTAACACAGCGTGTACACCTTCGCTGCGCTTCGGCAGGTGGGATTCGTCGCTACGCTTCGCGTCAAGCATTTTTCTGGCTTCGAGTTTTTCCTGCTACCATGCAGAGTCCACGCCCGCCCTGGTTGTCGAGCCTGTCGAGACACACTGCCACTAACGCAAACCGTTAGGCGGCTAGAAGGGATGGCTTGTGAAGAATCTTCGTAAGATGGAGTTGCCAATTCACGATATTCTCCGTTTCGTCATTGGACAGGTGACTCCAGATCGGTCGGTTCTGGTGGGGATCGCCAAGTGCCGCCTAGCACTGTATAGAGCAACCCTTCATCCTTCCTAATTCCTCCTTCATCCTTTCCATGGTTTTTCCTCCCTCCCTCCGCCACCGCGACTTCCGCCTGCTCTGGCTTGGCCTGCTCATCTCCGTCTCCGGCTCGATGATGCAGAACGCGGCCATTCTCTGGCACGTCTACGAGGTGAGCCATAATCCGGTCTCGCTCGGCGTAGTTGGCCTGGTGCGCATTCTGCCCGTCATTGGCTTCTCGCTCATCAGCGGCCTGGTCGCCGATACTTTCGACCGCCGCAAGCTGATGATCGTGACCCAAAGCGGCATGGCCGTTTGCGCTTTCCTGCTCGGCCTGTTGGCCTTCCTAGGCGTCAAAGCCGTGTGGCCCATTTACGCCCTGGCCGCCCTGGCGGCGGCTTTCGGCGCGTTCGACCTCCCGGCGCGGCAGTCCCTCGTCCCCTCGCTCGTCCCGCGCGAAGACCTGCCCAACGCCTTCAGCGTCAACGCCACCATGTTTCAGGCCGCGTCCATTCTCGGCCCGGCGGTGGCTGGCGTCGTCATCGGCCAGGCCGGCCTGCACTGGGCCTACTGGTTCAACGCCGTCTCGTTCCTGGCCGTCATCCTCGCTGTACTGGCTATGGAAACCCGCTCGACGGTCGCCAAAGAAGACCGGCCACAGGTGAATCTCTCCGCCGCCCTCGAAGGCCTAAGATTCGTGCGAAGTACGCCCATCATTCTCTCGTCCATGTTCCTCGACTTCTTCGCCACCTTCTTCTCCTCGGCCACCGCCCTTTTGCCCATTTACGCCAAAGACATTTTGCATGTCGGGCCGCAAGGCTACGGCTGGTTGTATGCCTCGGCGGCCGTGGGCGCGTTGGTCGCCGCCGTTGGCCTCACCTTCGTTCGCACCATCCCCAAACATGGCCCGGTCTTGTTGATCGCCGTCTTCATCTACGGCTTCGCCACCGTCCTCTTCGGCCTCTCCACTACCTTCTGGCTGGCCTTCGTCGCCCTCGCCCTCACCGGCGCCGCCGACACGGTCAGCATGATCATCCGCAACACCATCCGCCAACTGCACACGCCCGACCACGTGCGCGGGCGCATGGTGTCGGTGAACCAGATATTTTTCATGGGCGGGCCGCAGTTGGGTGAACTGGAGGCCGGGCTGGTGGCCGGCTGGTTCGGCGCGCCGATCTCGGTGATCACGGGCGGGATAGGCTGTCTGATCGCCACGGCCTGGGTGGCGCGCAAATGGCCTGTGCTCTGGCACTACGATCAAAAGGTGGAGCCGCCTCTCGCGCCCACGCCCGCCGCCGCCGATTGACGAAGGACGACCGCTTGCTCTCGGCCCGCGTCCCCGCGGGCCGTCCGCGGGGACGCGGACGAAGAGCAGATGAGGCATCGTCAATCGTCTTTCGTCCTTGACATGATGCAAACTCGTAGTAAAGTTTGCCCTCAATGAATGCCGCGCTCCTTGCTTACCTTGACGCCTATTGGGCAACGCACCTGGGCTGTCGGCCCTCCGACCTTCGCTCGCAAAACACCCTCATCATCCCCGACCCGACTCGGGCCGGGGCCACCATCTGCCTCATCAGCGGCGCCTGCATCATGGCCGCCGCTCCGGCAGTGGCCGCCGCTCTCAAACTCTCGGTTGGCCTGCGCGCCCCGGCCCAGGCCTTCGAGCCGGGCCGCTTGCGTTTTGCCACCGAGGATTTTGATCTGCCGCTCTGCGGCCCGGAAGCGGTGTTGACGATTGAAGTGCCGGAGATCCAGTGGAACGGGATCCACTGGATCGAACCAAGCGAGTCGGAGATCGACGTCCGGGCCGCCGCGGCCGGGGCCGGCGGGATTCCTTTGATGACCGTTCCCCTGCAGAGGCGGCTGGCCCGTTCTGTGGCCGAGTCGTGCGGCTTCCAACTTTACGCCGCCATCATTCATCTTGGAGAAAGAGTCAATTTATGAGACGCGCAGTCAGCATCAGCCTCGGTTCGTCGAAACGCAACAAAACGGTTGAACTCACTTTGCTCGGCGAGACAGTGCGCATCGAGCGCATCGGCACCGACGGCGACATGGAGAAGGCGGCCCAGATGTTCAAGGAACTCGACGGCAAAGTAGACGCCTTCGGCGTGGGCGGCGCCGACCTGGGCCTGATGGTAGATGGCACCTGGTATCCACTGCACTCGGTGTCGCCCATGGTGCGCTTCATTCAACACACGCCGGTGGTGGATGGCACAGGTGTGAAGAACACCCTGGAGGGGCGGGTGGTGCCCTTCATGCACAAGCAGTTGGGCGAGATTGCGCCGAAGCGCGTGCTACTCACCGTCGGCGCGGATCGCTGGGGAATGTCGAAGTCGTTTTCCGATGCGGGTTACGATTGCGTGTTTGGCGATTTGATGTTCGGCCTGGATTTGCCAATCGCGCTTCACTCGGCGAACGCGGTGAAGATGCTGGCGGGAATAGTGATGCCAATCGTGGGCCGCCTGCCGTTCGAGTGGGTGTACCCGACCGGCGAGAAGCAGGAAAAGAACACGCCCAAGCACGGCAAGTGGTACGAGTGGGCGAAGGTGATCGCCGGCGACTGCCACTACATCAAACGCTACATGCCGACCCGGCTTGATGGCAAGATCATCTGCACCAACACCACCACCCCGGAAGATGTAGAGAAATTCCGCGCCGCTGGTGTGAGCCACTTGATCACGACCACGCCAGTGATGGAGGGCCGCTCGTTCGGCACGAACATGATCGAAGCCGCCCTGATCGCCATCTCCGGCAAGGGCCGCAAGCTGGAACTCGGCGAGTTGAATGAGTTGATCGACCGGGCGGGGTTTCAGCCGCAGTGGCAAAAGCTGAATGAAACGTAAAATGACAAATGACAAACGACGAAAGACGTTTGACCCTTGAGCATAGGATCATGCCTGATTACCAACTCCACACCCTCGACCTCAACTTCCTCAACACACCTCACGTCATCGCCTCGTATGCTTTGCTTGGGCCGGCGGGCGTTGCGCTGATTGAAACCGGCCCTAGCACAACCCTGCCCACCTTGCTCGAAAATTTGCGCGGGCTGGGTGTTCAGCCCTCAGACGTGCGCGATGTGGTGGTGACTCATATTCACCTGGATCATGCTGGCGCGGCAGGCTGGTGGGCGCGGCAGGGAGCGGCGGTTCACGTCCACGCCGCGGGCGGGCCCCACCTGGTTGATCCCTCAAAATTGTTAGCCAGCGCCAGCCGGATTTACGGCGACAAGATGGAGTATTTGTGGGGCGAGATTTTGCCCGCGCCGCCGGAGCAAGTTCATCCGGTGAACGATGGCGACCAGATCACGGTGGCTGGCGTCCAACTCACGGCAATTCAGTCGCCCGGCCATGCCCGCCACCATCACTGCTTTCGGATCGGCGACATCGCCATCACTGGCGACGCGACCGGCGTGCGCTTGCCGGGGCAAGACCTGATCGCCGTGCCCGCTCCGCCGCCTGAATTTGACCTTGAGGCGTGGCAGGACACGTTGAGGCGGCTGGCCGCGCTGAATCTGAAGACGATTTACCCGACTCACTTCGGGGCAGTGGACAACCCGAACGACCACATGCAAAAGTTAAGCGTGTTGATTGCCGAGAGCGCCCAGTTTGTGCGCGACCGAATGGCCGAAGGCTTGAGCCGCGACGAAATTGTGGAGGGCTACAACGCCTGGCTTGACGAACGCTCGGCCACAGTGAATCAGGTAACTATGGAGCGCTATTCCAAAGCCAACAACAAGGCGATGTCAGTGGATGGCATTATGCGATATTGGCAGAAGCGCAATAACCAATAACCAATTACTTTTTGAGTTTCTTTCGCAAGGTTTCGGCCTCGAAGCGCACCAGCTCCAGCAGGCCGGAGAGAGTTGGGTCGGGGGGAACGTCAGGGCCGCAGGGGATGGCGGCATAATTGAGGATAATGAGTTGGCGTGTGGCATGGTCGAAAGTCAGGTCGAGCCGCCCCAGGGAGTCGCCGTTGGCTCCAAGTTGAGCAATCAATGTTTTGCCAACACGTTCAGGTTGCTCCAGCAGCACGTGCGAGTGCCCGCCGAGGATCACATCAATGCCTCGAACAGCGGAAGCGATTTGCCGGTCACGCAAGACCCCGTCACCGGGAATGTTTCTCCAGCCAATACCAAGATGCGATAACAGGATGATCAGATTTGCGCCTTCGCCGTGCAGCTGAGAGATGAGATGGCGCAGAACTTCGACAGCAGGGCGGGGGCGGCAATTGAGACGCTCGTAGAGTTTTGGCTTGTCTTCAGAGGTGAGGCCGACGACGGCGATTTTGAGATCGCCGAACTCAAACCAGGTGTGAGTTCGCAATCCGGCGGGTGGTTCGTCCGAGTCGGCTGGGAGTAGATTGGCGGCCAAAACGGGGAAATGAGCCGAGGCCACAAGTTTGACGAGGGCTTCATATCCCCAACGGGCATCATTGTTGCCCAGCGCGGCGGCCTGGCAACCCATCGCGTCGAGCATGGCAAAGTTGGCCCGGCCTTGGGTAATGTCGCTTTCCCAAATTTTTCGTTCGGATGAGTCGCCGGCGTCGAGCAGAAGCAACACGCGGCTCTCGGCGGTGGCCAGCGCGCGCTCACGGTTGATGAGCGTCATCAGGCGCGTCATCTGGTCGAACTGGCCGTGAAGGTCGTTGGTGTGGAGGAGGGTGAGGTTAGTCGGTGATATCGTCGTCGGCGTCGGTGTCCAGGTCGTCGTCAAGCTCGGCCTCCTCGAGGAGCGAGTCGAGCCGGAGCCACAGTTGCAGAACCTGGCCCTCCGACACTTCGTCGTGGCGAGCGGCCAGAATGAAGGCCTGTTCGCGCTGACCGCTGGGATCGCGATAATCGAGAAAGATGTCGCGGCCCTCGCGCCAAGTGCTGAGGCAACGCTCTACCAAGCCGGGGCCGTTGAAGGTGCGTAGAACACAACGCACCACGCGCTTGAGCATCGGCCCTTCGGCAATGGCGTACACCCAGGGTTCGACTGAGTTTTCAAAAATGGGCGCCGGGCCTTCGATGATGGTGATGGTTTCGGGTTCAGAGGACATAGAGAAAAGTTTTTGAATAAGAGGTGGTGGTTAGTTGGCGAATCATACAAGGCAATCGGCAATGTGTAAACCCCATTAGTTCCCTTGAGCTACAATTAGGGGTACAATCCCAATAACCCGCTTATTCTTCTCAAAGGAGGCTTTCATGCAAGGACAAATGATGGATTATCAACTGACGCTCACGCCGATGCTGGAGCGAGCGCGACGATTGTTCTCTAAGAAAGAAATCGTCACCAAGGCCGGACCGGGGTTGGAGCGCTACACTTACGGCGCAATGGCCGAGCGCGTCGGGCGGCTGGCCAACGCGCTGGAAAAGCTGGGTGTGCGGCGCGGCGACCGGGTGGCGACCTTTGCCTGGAACAACGCCCGCCATCTCGAGCTCTACTGGGCCGTGCCGTGCATGGGCGCGGTTTTGCATCCTATCAACCTCCGCCTCCCCGGCGACCAGATCGCCTACATTGCCAATCATGCCGAAGACCAAATTATCTTTGTGGATCCCAGCTTGTTGCCGTCGGTTGAAAAACTGGCCCCGTATCTCAAGACCGTCAAACATTACGTGGTGATGGGCGACAAAGTGCCGGAGACGACGCTCAGCCCGGTGCATGCTTACGAAGACCTCCTGAAAGATGCCAGCCCGGATTATCCATGGCCGCACTTGCACGAGAACGATGCGGCGGGCATGTGCTACACCTCCGGCACTACCGGCAACCCCAAAGGCGTTGTCTATTCGCATCGCGCCATTTACCTGCACAGCTTTGGCCTGAGCATGGCCGACTCCTTTGGCATCGCCGAGCGCGACACGGTTCTGCCGGTCGTGCCCATGTTCCACGTGCTGGCCTGGGGCACGCCCTTCGTTTGCACGATGGTCGGGGCAAAAATTGTGTTTCCCGGCCCGCACCTTCAGCCGCGCGATCTGGCTGAACTCATTCAGGCTGAGAAAGTGACGCTGACAGCCGGCGTGCCCACCTTGTGGCTCGGTATGTTGGCCCTGCTGGAGAAGGAGCGCTACGACCTCAGCAGTCTGCGCGAGATGATCGTGGGTGGAGCCGCCGCGCCGCAATACATGATTGAAGCCTACGAAAAGAAATTCGGCGTCGTGGTCACTCACGCCTGGGGCATGACCGAAATGACGCCGCTGGGCACGGTGAGCAAATTGAAGAGCTACCAGTTGGGCCTGTCCGAAGCCGAGCGCTTCGCCCTTCGTTCCAAGCAGGGCACGCCGGCCATGGGGGTGGAAATTCGCGCCGTCGGCGAGGACGGCAAGGAAGTGGTATGGGACGGCAAAGCGTTTGGCGAATTGCAGGTGCGCGGCCCATGGATTATTAGCAGTTACTACAACGATGACCGGTCAGCCGCCTCTTTTATAGATGGCTGGTTCCGCACGGGTGACGTAGTGACGATTGACCCCGAAGGTTTTGTGCAGATCGTGGATCGCACCAAAGACGTGATCAAGAGCGGCGGCGAGTGGATCTCCAGCCAGGACTTGGAGAACGCCATTATGGCTTACCCCAAAGTGTTGGAAGCCGCCGTCATTGCTGTGGCCCACCCCAAGTGGCAAGAGCGCCCGCTGGCCTGTGTAGTCCCCAAACCAGATTTCAAAGACAACATCACCAAAGAAGAAATTATCGACCACCTGCGCTCACGTTTCGACAAGATGTACTTGCCAGATGACGTGGTCTTCATTGACGCTGTGCCGAAAACGAGCGTGGGCAAGTTCGACAAGAAGGTGTTGCGTCAAACGTACAAGGATTATCAACTGCCGGAATGATGATGTTCGACAGCAAGGGCGCAGAGAAGATTCCATTTTCTTTGCGCTCTTTGCTGTTTGATCGCCGGGGCAACATTGCGCCGAATCCGCTCAGACGGATTAGCCGACGGGGGCCGGCTTGGCGTATTCACGGGGCGATAGACTCTGATTCGCACCCTTCAGAGTCGGTTTCATAGAGGAGACGCGCGAATGACCTCACTTACCTCTCTCAAAAACATTGGCGAAACAAGCGCCGCCTGGCTGGAGTCGGTGGGCATTGCCTCAGCCGAAGACTTGCACACTCTTGGCGTCGTCGAAGCTTATCGGCGGGTCAAGACAGCTTTCCCTGAGCGAGTGACGCTCAACATGCTGTACGCCTTGCAGGGCGCACTGTTGGATTTGCACTGGAAGGAACTGCCGCCAGAGATAAAGACAACCTTGTTACAGGAAGTTGGCGAGGAAGTGACCCGGCGGCGGCGGACCATGAAAAGCAGGGGCACATGGTGAACCCGGTTGCCTGTTTGCGGTGCGGCGAAACGTTGATAGGCCTGCACTGCAAACTTGTGTGCCCCCGTTGCGGCTGCCGGGAGGATTGTAGCGATGCTGTTCTTCCCAACACGTTGCCGAATCGTGTGGACGAGCAAGCAGCTCACGAGTTGGACGATCCGCCAACCCCCTCTGCCTGATCATTTCTGAATGTGGATTTCAGCCAGCACAACGTTGTCGCCCACCGGCTGATGCTGTAAATCAAAAACCTGCAATCGCTGACTGGTGTCGGCATCGTACATGCCTGCTCTGAGGATGTAGGCGCCGGGAGGCGCGTCAGCGGGGATAGTCAGGATATGCGGGTCGGTGATTAATTGCATGTCACCTGCCCACGACCAGGTGGGGCGGTTGCCGTGGTCAGGCGGCCCATCCTGGCCCACCAGCAGTGTTTTGCCGTCGGCGGCTAACATGTGGACAAAGATGATGTAGTTGGCAGGCGTCTTTTCAGCCGACATCCAATACAACATCAATTGCAAATCATCACCCGGCTTGAAGGTGTCGCTGTTCAAGTCGAAGCCCCGGAAGGAAATAGCACTGCCGAACCACAAGTATCGCGCCTGCTGTTGGAGCGGCGGGATCTGGTAGACGACGATCCTGTCTCCCCGAAACTCATCACCCGCCAGTCTAAGAATCTCTTTCGTTCCTTGCAGAAGTTGTTGCTTTTCGGGTGAAGCCAGGTCGGCAAAGCCGCTGTCGTTTGCCTCTTTCGATATCCAGATTAAGTATTCGTATCCCCGCTTGCGATATTCATCAACGCTCTCGGCAAAGATTGAGTCGACGACAAACTGGTGATAAATTTGGCGGCCCGGAAAGCCGGCGTAAGAGTTAAATGGGGTGTGTAGTTCTACCACCGTTCTCGCACCTTGCGGCACATTAGCGATGAACCAATTTCCTAACGCCGCGAGGGTGTGAGGCCGGGTCTGCTCTTCGCCAAACTTCCAAGCGCCTCTGACCCTTGGCCCCGTCAGGAAGACAACCAGCCCTAGCGCCGCCGCCAGCCCCCGCCAGCGGCCATGCTCGGCGAGCAGGCCGAGGGCAACCCCGCCAAAGATCGCCCAGGCCAAGACGACAACGTAAGCATCGTGATAACGAGCAATAGTCAACGTGAAGACCAGGGCCGCGCCGGCCACGGCCCCGGCCAGCAATCCTAGCAGTGTTAATTGAGAACGGGTGAAGCGTGAGCGCCCCCAAATAATCAGCAGCGGCAGGAGTGCAAGGCCAATTACCAGCCACCCGGCTCCCAGGCCGGATTGAATGACTCTCCAGGTCGCCAGGCCGTTCTTCAAAAAAGGAAACTCTGGATTGAAGAGAAACAAAAATCCCATGCGGTGAAGCGTATCTTGCCAAAGATTGGCGTGGGCGCGCACATAGAAGATGCCGCCCAGGGCGAGGAGGAGGTTGGTACCGACGAATGCCAATTGTAAGGCGGGCCGGCGGATTATTCGCGCCAAAATTAAGTAACCTGGCAAGAGCAAGATGGGGGCGATGCTGTACTTGGCCAAAAATGCGCCGATGCCGCAAACAATTGTAATCACCCACATTTGCCAACTATTCTGACGAAGCAGGCGAGCCGTTCCTAAAATCACTGCCGCGCCTAGTAGCCAATTGATCGTATCGCCGCGAGCGACGTGCGCAAACCGGACGAGCTGAGAGTCGAACGCCAACAGCCCCGCCGCCAGCAAGCCTGCCAGCGGGCTGTGGACCTCACAACCAATTCGGTAAATGACACCCAGGAGGAGCAGGGCGGCATATCCGCTCACAACCCGCGCAAACACTCCATAAACGATCTGCGCGGCGCGACCGCCAGCCAGCAGGTCGGCCCATGTCTGCTCGACGGCCATCTCATAGAACCGAAGAGGCGGATAGAACGGATTCAGTTGCACTCGGCCAGTCGTTCGGATTTCGGCGGCAGAAAGAAAGAACACCGGCTCGTCGGGGTCGAGATGGTAGGGCAACAGCCCGCGGAAGCCGTGAAAGTAAATCAGCGCACTGACCAGCGCCAGCCCCACCATCAGCATGGGCCAAAGATTGGACTGGCTGGTTAATTTACTCAGGCGACGGCGCACTATCTGAAAGGAAGTCATGTAAACTGCTCCAGGATTTTTTGCAGTGCTCGGATCAATTGCCCGGCCGATTGCAGTTGGCCGACGGGTAACTTTGGATCGCGCAATGCTTTTTCGAGAGATGGCAGATCGGTGGCTATAGTGATCATTCCGCGCCGGGCCAGCACCTCTGCCAGTTCCACTTGATGATCGTTGACCACCTCCTTGAACTTTGCCAGGCGAGGCACGACGATGGCTGGCCGCCCGGTTTGAAGGGCTTCCCGGATCGAGGCGCCGCCGTGCGTGACGACGGCCCGTGACTGCAATATCCACTGTTGCAGTTCCTCTGACGAACAGAAACGAAAGCTCTGCCCGCGCGTCGGAATGAAAGTAGCCGAGCCGATCTGCAGGACCACAGGCTCATCCAATCGTCCGGCGATATCATCCATCCATTGGATGAGACGGTCAAACGGGGCGTTGTGGGTGCCGACTGTTACGAAGATCACATCAGGCTTCCTGCGTATTGCGCTCTTGGCCCGTAACGCGCCAACAGTTCTGGGTTTTGCACCAGGAATGTGTCCGATACGGCATAGACCCACCGCCCGGTGAGTGTAGGTTCAGTGACCCGGGTCCAGCTTTCCACGAAGACCGTCCGAATATTCAACAGCCGCCCCAGATAAAAGGCCGGGACAGCAATCTCTGCGCCGGTGGACAAAATCACTTTTGGGCGTTCGCGTAACAGGATGAACAGAATTTGAACTGCTGCAATCGCCATCAAGCCAACGTTGAAGCCAATGTTTCGCAGGAGATATTTGCGCCCTGGCAAAGCCCGGGTGTGGGGGGCGGTGTAAGTGATGAAAAACGTTTCGTATCCAGCATAGGCGTCGGCCAGAGCCAGAATTTCGGAAAGATGGCCGCCATGCGAACAGACCAGCGCAATTTTCATTGCTCGGCTTCCAGAGGCTTTCGGCAAATGCACACTTGATCGAGCGCCGGCTGGCGGCGGCGCAACCGAAATTCGGTCTGCTCGATCCAGGTGATCAGCGGGTCAACCCAGTCATGATAAAACTGGAATAAAGGGTAGGCTGACGGTCGTTGAAGCGTCGCCATGTGAGGTTGAACATCTCTGATCGGCAGGGCCCTCTTGGCAATACCTATCAACAGGTGATCTAAGCCGTTGCCAAGCGGGTGACAGCGATAAAATTGATCGACCACTTCCAAACCTGTCTGTTCAACCAGCCGGCGGAGTTGGGACACGGTGAAGTGTCGGATATGATCAGGATGCGCATTTCCGGAAAATGGGTGCAGAGTTGCGTTCGGCGTGGTAATAATAACTAGACCACCCAGCGCCACATTGCGCTGAATGTCGTTCAAGAGCCGCTCCGGCTCCGGGACATGCTCGATAACTTCATGAAGCAGGATCAAATGAAATTGGCCGTCGGCAAATGGCAGTTGGTAGCCGTCGTACCGGGCGAACCCGGTTGGTTCATGTTTGTAATGGGCGGCGGCCAGGCGGAGTGGCTGTTCGTCGACATCTACGCCGACACCAAAGCCACCTAACCGTTGCCTGAGGCGGCTGGCGACCACGCCTGTGCCGCAACCCACGTCAAGCAGGCGCGGGGCTGGCGGCAATTGCGCCGTTACTTCGTCAATAATGCAATCCAGAGTCTTTTTCAACGACGAGTAGTCTGTCGGCTGGCCCAGCGGACGGCTGGAGTAGGCTGTTTTGGCAATTTCGGCAACAGTCAATGCGCCTCCAACCAGTTGGCCGACAAGTAAACCGATCCCCAAACCACTCAATCCCCAAACATGAACAAGCCAGCCTTCTAAGCCAACTGAGGTCAAGCTGGTGGCGATGGCAACCCCGATCAGCGTTTTCATCTGGTTGCGGACTCGTTGAAGTGAAACGTAAATAGCAATCAAAGTGGCGGGCAGGGCACTAAGGGCAAGCAAGACCAGCAAGCCCGATCCTTGTTGCTGATAGGCCGGGCCAAAGAGCAGGCCCAATATGAACGGGCCTAGCAGAGTGAGAACGGCAACTGGCAAGACAAGCAGGCCGAAGGAGAACACGAGGGCTTTGCGTGTTTGCGTCGGCAGATGTTCAGTGGTGTGCGCACCTTCGGCTAACAATGAACGCGAGATAGCCGCCGGAATTAGAAGGGTCGTCGTCGCCACCATGCTGGAGATATAAGCGATTCCCGCCGCCGCCGGCCCAAGGGCAGTGTTGATGACCAGAACCGGGATAATGAGCACAGGCAGTTGCAGTAAAAATGTGACGAGATGGTTCGCCAGCGAATAGCGGACCATATCGAGTAATAAAGCTGGCGAGAATTGCCAACGCAGGCGGTAGGCGGGGAAGGCTTGCGGCAGAAAATAGAGGACGGCGACAATGCTGGCGACACCGGCTGGGATGACAGTGCTCAAGTAAATCTCGAACCCGCCATCGGCGGCGGTCATTGCCAGAAACGCCAAAATTGGAAAACGCCCCAGGCTGACGATCAGGCTTTTCCATAGGGCGAAGTGCGCCGAGCGGTAGGCCACAAAAGCGTGCTCAAGCAATTCGTTAATCGAAAGCACGATGGTCCCGACGACGAACAATGCGATGATGGTTTTGCTGGTGTTGATGGATGCCAGCGCAGGCGACCAGACCGAAGCTCCTGCCAGGAACGCCAGCGCTGCCACTGACGCCAGCCCGCCTCGCAACCAAATAGCGGCGTTGATCCGCTCAGGTGATTGCGCTAGCGACAGAGGCACGAATCGAATCAGACCTGTGCCAAGGTCCAAGCCAGACAATGACACTAGCAGGGCCGAAACCGATAACAAGGCTGACCCCCAACCTACTTTTTCGGCTGGCATCAACTTTGCTGCCATGATCCAGAAAAGAAAACCGGAGGCCAAAGGCGCAAAATAGGTGAGGATAAGAAAGTAAGCATTGCCAAACAACGGCGCTTGAAAGTGGCGCAGGGCGTTTTCTCGCCAGATCTTAGCAGTTTCGACCATGTCTTTTTACCAGTTAACGAATCGTCGCAGACACCATCCATACGGGGCAAAGAAGGCGTCGAGGATCGGCTCCATCATTCGCGCCAGCAAGGTGTCACCCAATTGACGGATGTCGAGATGAGAGACGAGCGCGTGAATCAGATCACGATCAGCCGCCCGCCGCTGTCGTTGTGTGTCAGCCCGCTGGCGGCTGACTTCCGGCCAGTGTTCCACAATCCACCCATAGGCGGCCAGTTTCTGGAGGATGCCTTTTCTCTCGCGCAATAACACAAACCCCCAGGTAATCAGCTCTGCCACCAACAGAGCAGGGATAAGCAACAACAGGGTTGGCCACTTCAGCGCCTTGAGCAACATGAGGTAGCGGTTGCGTTCTTGTAGAAAGATTTTATTCGGGCTGAATGTCAGGGCGTAATCGTGCTGGATGATTGCTTCAGGAGTGTAAACGATCTCGTAACCGAGCAGGCGCGTTCGCAGTGACAGGTCGGTGTCTTCCATGTATAAAAAGAATTCCTCGTCAAATCCATTCAATTCAAAAAACAACGAGCGCCGGATGGCGAAACAAGCGCCTGAAACAGCGCTCACCGGATCAGGCTCGGAGAACGCTGTCTGTGGGGCGCGAACGCCCCGGCACATGCTAAGGCCGGTGAGGTGGATGGTATTGCCGCAGGTGTTGATCCGGCCCGGCTCCGACAACAACAGAATTTTTGGCGTGACCAGCCCAACCGTCGGTTGGCTGTCTAGCACGTTACTCAGGCGCAGAAGCCAGTCTGATTGCGGGGTAGTATCAGGATTGAGAAAGATCAAGTGATCGCCCCGGCTGGCGCGAGCGGCCAGATTATTTGCGTAGCCAAAGCCGCCGTTTTTAGGGCTACGAATTAATTGCAGGCGAGGGTAGGTCTGGCTCGCCCAATCCAAGTCAACATCGTTCGAGGTGTTATCTACCAAAAGAACTTCGACAGATGAATCGATGGTATCGAAAAGCGCCGGAAGACAGCGCTTGAGATCGCGGCTGTTGTAATAACTTACCAGAATGATGGTTTTTGTGGCGGTGTGTGTTTGGCTGATCAAGAGTAAGTTGCCCGGTCTTGCAAGAAAATTGCATTCAGCGCCGCCGGCCTTGCATAATGCGGTAAGCATCAAGGACGATGGGTGGCACGAATTTCTTTATTAAGTTGATCAATTTGTAGCCGAGTATGCGGTGCGGGGTTCCAAGGGCGAATAGTGTTTGCTCAGCGCGTTCGTCCTGGCGGCCTAAAGTCGGCGGAAGTTGCAGGTCCTGGTGGTAGAAAATGCAACGTCCTCTGAAGCCCACTTTGGCTTGTGCTTCTTGAGGCAACGATGCCATTTTGTAGTTGAAGAAGGCAAAGAGGTTGCGCCAGAATTTTTCTGGTTGCTCATTGCAATGATGGTAGTGAGCTTCATTAGTCCCAGGTTCTTCAAAGGAGAACCAAACCAGCTTGCTATGATTGACGATGTTGTTGATTAATTGGCTTGAAAAAGGAGGCTCGATGTGCTCGGCGACTTCAGTGCAGACGACGATGTCAAATGATCTGTTGAGCGTCAGCGGCAATCTTAGATCGTGTCGGATCAGTTTGGCGGGCGGCACGCCCCGGCTCAGCGTTTTCTGGCAACCATCCAATGAGCCTTCAACTGCGACGATATCCAGGCCGCGCCTGATAAACTCTTCGGTAAACCACCCGCCGCCACATCCAAGCTCCAGGATGGAAGCAGGCTCGTAGCCAAGAAAGCTCCGGCCATAATCAAGAACATAGTCCACATAGCACTGAACATTTTCTGCGTCCACATGATCGTCTCGAAAGTAATCGCAGTCATAAAAGCTATCAAGGTCGTAGATGGTGAAAGCATGGGGAAAGTTGGTGTCGAACCACCAATTGTAGCGGCGGTGTCCCAGAAACCCTAAGTGTTGGCCGTCATTTGAAAGTTGCACTTTCGTAGCGTTCATAAGTTCTGCTCGTTTTAGAAATTTCTCGACGACGTCTGTTCGACCGGTGGCTTGCCATGCGAGGCGAAGATCACGACCTCGTTGGGGCGCGAGTCTTTCTCTAATGCGGAAATCACTTGGCTTACTTGCCAGCCGCGTGCCCGAGCGAAGCTGTAAACCTCGTTTCGGCTGTACATGTTGAGGTAAAACCCTCCTGGCTGGCGGCGGACGATGGTGTCCCCCTCTGTCCAGGGGATGAAGTTGGTGATGATGGCATATCGGGACGAGACGCGCAGGGCTTCGCCCAGCAATGGCTTGAAGTCTTCCATGTGCTCTAACACATCTTTCATCACCACACATTCAAACGAATTATTGGCGAAGGGCAGGGCTCGGATGTTAGCTTGTCCCAGATCGTAGTTGCGCCCCATCGCTTGTAACGCTCGGCGGCCTTCTTTTAGAGCATATGGGTTGTTGTCGAAACCGGTGTACTTGCCAGCATAACCCCAGTTGAATAACAATTGGCCCAGAGCCGACATGTTGCAACCCAGGTCAACTACGTGCATGACTCCCCGGCCTTGAATCGCCTCAAAGACAGCATGATATGTGTCAGCCTGCCGCCCCTGGCGAAGCTCGCGTAGGCTGGCCCGCCCCACAACATTGCCTTTGCGAAGAACCCAATAAGTCTCCGGTTTGGTGATGTTGAAGTTCCAGAAACTTCGGTGCACAATGCCGTAAATCAGTTCAGAAATCTTGGTCATGCAACCTATTGTAATTGCAATTCGTAATTGTTTGTGAGCGTGGTTTGGGTTGCTTGCCCCTCAAATGAAATGGGAGCTTGCCACGCGCCTTCGGCATAATCCCGGCGCTGACGTAGCCACCGCGATTCGTTTGAACATGTTGTGATGCTGAAAATTGAGGCCTAAGAAACTTGCGCTATCAGCGCCCTTGCATCCCGGCAACGTTCACAGTCGGGGTTGTGGCAGAGGAGCGCGGTGGGGTCTTTGCGAATGAGGGACTCGGCGACTTCAATGAGCTTGGCCGCCGGGATGCGTTGCGCGCTGGCGAGCCCGATCTGGCCGCGAGTGACAAAGGGGTTGACGGCTTCGGTGATAGCGTCGAAGCCAGACGAGTCGTTGGGCCAGGCCAACTCGACAATTTTCTGCGGGGTAAGCGCCCAGCGGACGAAATGCTTGCGCCCGGCGCGCTCTTCGCCGATATGGATGCTGGTGTTGACCCGATGAGTGACGCCGAGCAGAAGTATATCGCCTGAACGTTCGGCCAGCCATTTGAGCGGTGCGAACGGATCGTCGAGTGTTTGCCCGGCCAGCAGTTCGTCGGCATCGGGGCCGGCGGCGGCAAATGAGAGCACCGGATGTGAACTGCGTTTAGCCGCCCAGTGACGGAGCAGAGTGTTGGGAACGGCGCCGATGTCGAGATGGGCGGGCAAGTCGGGCCGCCATAATTCGGGCGAGTAACTGCCGTTCGAGCCATAACTCATGCCGTTAAATTGGGGGCCGACTTCAGGAACGACAAGCGTTTGATAAGTGAACGTTGGGACGATGACGGTGCGGCACACCGCCGTGAGCGCGCCGACAACGGTGGCCGCGCCCCCGGCAACCTGCCCGAACGATGAGAGCGATGCATGAACAACAACCCGGCTGTGGCGAGTGAGACCCACTTCGCGCAAACCGCGCACCAGGTCGCGGTAGCCCACCCGGCCCGGGGTGGCGTGGGGAAGCCGCCGGATTGTTAATGACTCAAGTGGAACCATAGTGGCCGATAGTATATCTCAAAATTTTCTCAGCGCCCCTTCCACTCCGCTTTTCGTTTCTCCATAAAAGCTTTCATGCCTTCTTTCTGATCTTCAGTGCTGAACAGGAAGTAGAAGGCGCGGCGCTCGTCGGCCAGGCCGTCGCTGAGGAAAGACTCGAAGGCGTTGTTGACGGCCTCTTTTGTCAGGCGCACGGCCAGTGGCGCGCGCTCCGCGATCTCGTTGGCCAGCTTCAGGGCTTCATTCAGATATTGTTCAACCGGCACGACTCGATTGACCAGGCCGAATCGCTCTGCCTCGTCAGCTGACAGGAAGCGGGCGTTGAGCGCCATTTCCATGGCGACGGTTTTGCCGACAGCGCGGGTGAGGCGCTGGGTGCCGCCCGCGCCGGGGAGGACGCCGAGGTTGATCTCCGGCTGGCCGAATTTGGCCGACTCGGAGGCGACGATCATGTCACAGGTCATCGCCAGTTCACATCCGCCGCCCAGGCAAAAGCCGGACACGGCGGCGATGATGGGCTTCTTCACTTTGCGCAAGCGATCCCATTTGCTGATGCGGTCGTTGAGAAGCATGTCCACTGCTGAGGCGTCGGCCATTTCTTTGATGTCGGCCCCGGCGGCAAACGCCCGCTCATCGCCGGTGATGACGATCGCCCCGACCGAGATGTCTTTGTCGAACATCTCGGCGGCGGTCACCATTTCTTCCATTACTTCCCCGTTGAGGGCGTTCAACTGTTTGGGGCGGTTGAACCGGATCAACCCGGCCCGGCCGTGCGTTTCGACGATGATGTTCGTTGTCTCAATGTTCATGGTTCATTGCCTCTCAGTTCGCGCCAATGGCGTTTGGAGTGTTCGAGGGTGCGCTCGGCCCACCATTGGGCGGTGCGCAGGCCAAAGGCGGGGTGCCTCCCGACGCGCGCCCAACCTGTTGGAGGCAGATGACGCAGGAGCTCCAGTTCGGCCCGGCGCAGGGCCTTGTATTCGGCGAGCATGTCGGCCATGGCCAGGGCCGGGTTGGATGGTTGCGGGGTAAAGGCATCGAGGGCGGGCGCGTCTTCGGCGAGAATGCGTTGCAGGCGAAGGCTGTAGGCGTATTGCTCGACATCACACAAGCTTGAGAGAATGGCGTGCGGCGTGCGGCCACCTGGCTTCACTGGTTCGTGCCAGCGGCTTTGGGGGATTTCGGCAACAGTTGCCGCGACCTCGGCGGCGATGGACTCGAGGCGGTCGAGCAGGCGAGCGCGGTAGTCGTAGAGTTGTTCGCTCATTGGCGTTCAGGATGACGAAGGACGATGGACCGCTTCGCGAGACGAAGGCCGTCGTCTATCATCATTCGTCTTTCGTCCGCCTCACAGCGTAGCTCAGCCGCACGCGTATGATTTGACTGAAATGCTCCCAGGTGTGGGCGAGGACGTAGTCGGCTTGCCAGGCGAGGCTAATCGGGCCACGGACGGCATGAACAGCAGGGCGCGACCAGTCGGCCTGTTCGAGCAGGGCAACCTCAGCGGCCCGATCCTCAACAAAGTCGGCAACGATGTTATGGATTGGCTCGTTAGCGTCCCAGTGTTCTTTGTGGTAAGCGACTTCGTCGAAGGAAGGCAGAGTCGGATTGTCTTCATTGACGATGCGGCTGATGCGCCGGCGGAAGATTTGCCGCTCGACATCTCGAATGTGCGTCAGGCATTCGTGCACCGACCATTCGGCGGGTTCCGGTTTCCAAAGCACGTCGGCAGCAGGAATGAGGTCGATTTCGTACGCGAGTTGATGGCTCTGGGCGCGCAGGAGGCGCAGGGTGTAAGTGTTGGGCAGGGTCATGAAAGGTCTCCAAATAGTCGCTCGCGGCGGATTTGCAATCCGCCGCCGGATTACAAATCCGGCGGGAGCACTGAGGCGGGAATTTATTTGAGTGCTTCTACAAAGCTTGCCAGGTAATCATTGATTGAGGCAATTTGGCCTTTAGCTCTGCCGTCAAGATAATTTGAGACGGCGGTGATAGCGGCGGGCAATACCGTGAGCTTGCGCGTGCGGCGCTCGAAAAGGGCGAACGAGTCGCCCGCTCCGTCGTCAAGGCGGTTGAGGAAAATCGTCATCATGCCGTAAGCAAACAATTCAGTGACCTGGCGCGGCCAGCTTGGATGCTCGGCGCGAAAGTCGGTCGGCAATTGCTCTGAGACAGAGTTTTCGGGAAGCAGGCCGGGGTTCCTTGCCAGCGCGTCGGCCAGCAAGCATTCGGTGAAGTCATGGACGGCGAGCCGCAAAATGTAATCCCGGTCGTCGCGGAAAGGCCAGGGCGGGCTTTCGCCCACAGCTTTGCGCGGTGGCATGAGCGAGTACGCTTTAGCGAGCGATGTCGTTGTGCCGAAGCCTAGCGAGTGGGTGGTGGGGTAAGCCAGGTTGGGCAGGATGATCAGTTCGGCGGGCGCAGTTCCGAATGCCTCGGCGAGAATTGTTGTGAAATCAATGCCGTTGACGTGGGCTTGCACTTCGGAGATAGCCTCAGCCCAGGCCGAATCGGCGGCGACCCAATAAGCCTCAAGCCCGGCATCCGCCGCGAAGTTTGTGAGGTAGGCAGACAGTTCCACCTCGTCATTCACGGCGCGGGCAAAGAGTGGGCGCAAGTCCGGATCGGCGTTGAGGGCGGCCTGAACGTAGGCAGCAGCCGGGTGCGATTTGAACTCGACAACGTGCTTCTTGAGGGCCGCCGCCTGCGAGTGAACGCCGCGTGGCACAGGCCGCTGTTCGCGCTCCGGCCAGTCGGTGGCGGCGAGGACGGCGGAGAGGGCGCGGAGGCGGGGGTTGGTGAGGACCGTAAGAGACGACATGGGTTGATAAATTTCAAATTCTTAGGCTGGACGCGCACTCTGAGCAATTTTGACAATTGCATCCAGCTTTTCCTTAACTTCGGGGACAATCAGTTCAACGGGCACAAGCTCGGCCAGAACATGATAGTCACTCTTGCGTAGAAGATTTGGCAATCCTAATCGTTCAAAGAAGCTATCAAATAGGCGATCAAGAAACTCGTCGCTAGCTTTGACTTCGTGCCACCAGCGGTCTTCCGGGTTGCGTAACGCCACGGGCGGAACTAAATCGGCTATACACTCCTGCATAATAGCTCGACGTTTCTCAGCTTCAGCAATAGCAAAGAGCGGACCAGGATGATCAGCTGGTGCTGAGGCCGTAGCATAAGCCAGCAGGACTTCAGGATAGCAGAGATAGTTTTCGATTTCTCGACGAAACCACATCGTTTCAATTAGCCCTGGTGGTTGCTGTAGTTCTTTCTCCAAACGATCGTAAATGGCTATGCCTACTAAATCCGGTTTAGCCTCACGCAATCCAATGAAATGATCACGTGCTTTTGAAGCTTGATTGCCTACATAGTGGACAAAGGGGCGCTCGAGGTGCTCAGATGCTGAGTGCGTCAACTGACGGGCAAACGCCTGTAGGATAGATAAATCTGTGGAACCCTCTAAGTAAAGAGTCCAGCCATTTTGTTCTGCTTGGTAATATTGATCGAAACCGATCTCGGCTAATGCCTTGAATACTTGTCTGCTTCGGTCATTCATACGGTGCGGCTTGCCCACAAATGCCACCACTACATCGCGGCCAGCAGCTTCATTTAGTACAACTTCTGAATGACTGGCGGCGATAATCTGACTGCCTTGCTGTCTGGCGATTTGGGTGAGCAATTGATAGGCTTGTCGCTGGCGGAAGATTTCGAGGTGAGCATCAGGCTCGTCTAATAACAAGACAGCTCCTGGATTGGAATACAAATACGCCAATAGAAGAAGGGTTTGTTGCAAACCTGTGCCTGATGCTGAAAGGTCAAGACGTGTGCCGGACATTTCATGATAGGACATTGTGATCTCGCCGCGTTCGGTAATATACTCGGGCTCATCAAGGGCTACGCCGAACAGCGCCTGAACATGTTCGCATACTTCCCGCCATTGATCAGGCTTTTCCTGAGCAATTTGATAGAACAGATTACGCAATACCTGAGCAGTTTGTCCCTCGCCAATTAAAACGTTAATCCGTCCTTCTTCCCATTTGGGTTCAATCGCGGCTAGCCCGGACATTGGCGGCAATAAAGCAATCTTCTGCTTTCCAGCTTGCTCCGGGACGGGCATGCGAGTTCCATCTGCTCGAAGAAGTAGGCGACAATAAAACGATTCTCCATTTGCATAGTCAAATTCCAAACCGCACTGCCAAGTTTGACCCTCTGTAATACCTTCCACAGCGATTTCAATGCGTATGTTTTGAGTTTGGAGTTTGCCGTTTACTCGCTGCAAATCGCGCACATGAAGATCGCGCCACAGGAGATTAGCATTTGGCACTGGTATAGCGATCAGGTCGCGACGGCTGATGGTTACACCAGAGCGTTTCTCTGGTGCTTGTTTCCTGCCGCGTTTTTCGTTCCAGCGGCGTAAGCCGATATCCCATAATGCCAATGCCTGTAGCGCAGTGGTTTTGCCAGAATTGTTTGGCCCAATAAATACGACGGGATTCCCTAATTCAACTTCAATTGCACCAAAGCGCTTGAAATTGCGCACAGTTAAGCGTGTCAACATAGTAGTCAGTTCTCCAAAACTTCAATTAGCACATCACCTTCCCCCCATCCACATTAAACGCCTGGCCGGTGATGTACTTGGCGTCGTCGGAGCAAAGAAAGAGAACGAGGCCGGTCACATCGCCGGGATCGCCAAGGCGGCCTTGCGGGATGTCTTCGAGCCACTTCTTCATCTGGGCCTCGTTCTGGCGCAGGTGGGCGGTCATTTCGGTGATGATGACGCCGGGGCAGACGGCGTTCACCCGGATATTATACGCCGCGAACTCGCGGGCGCACTCCCGAGTGAAGCCGACGAGGCCGGTCTTGCTGGCGGTGTAGGCGGCCCGGTCGCGCAGACCGGCGGCCCGTCCGGCGATGGAAGAGATGTTGACGATGACGCCGCCGCCCTGCTCTTTCATGTCCCGGCCAACGGTTTGCGAGCAGAGAAACGCGCCTTTGAGGTTGACGTTGAGGGTGCGATCCCAGGCCCACTCGTCGAGGGTGAGAATCGAGCCGGTGGGTTCGACCCCGGCGTTGTTGATCAGCACGTCCACCCGGCCCCACTTTTCGAGAATTTCGTAGTGCATGGTCTGCACGGCCATCTTGTTCGCCACGTCGGCGATGATACTAATCGCTTGACCGCCGTCATCGTTGATGGCCTTGGCTGTGGCGTCGGCGGTGTCGGGGTTGATGTCGTTGACGACGACTCTTGCGCCGGCGGCTGCGAAGCGCAGAGCCATCGCTTTGCCAATGCCGCGACCCGCGCCAGTAATCAAGGCAACTTTATCTTTCATCTCATTGGCACCACAGAGACACAGAGAACACGGAGAAAAGATTTTTTGTTTTCTCTGTGAACTTCGCGTCTCTGTGATGAATCAGGGTTTAAGTAGCTCCCAAAGCATCTTCGGCGACAAGGCTTGCCGAGGATCGGTCTCGCCGAAGCAGATGTTCATGATGTTTTCGCGGATGTATGTGTTGTTCGCGCCGCGCCCGAACAGGCGGTTGAGCATGAAGGTGTTGTAGAAGATGTCACGCATTCGGGGGATAACAACGAAATAATTCCTAAAGCGCGCGTTCAGGCGGCGCGGGTAGTCGCGCAGGCCGTTCAGGGTGAAGTCGGGCGCGGCCAAAATGGACTCGGCGGCGATCTGGCCGGACTCGAGAGCGTAGTCAATGCCTTCGCCGGTAAACGGGTTGACCAGGCCGACGGCTTCGCCAACGGCGATTGCGCCTTCAACCATCACGGTGGCGTCGGGGAAATCGACTCGCAGTGGGTAGCCTTTGATCGGCCCGACGGGCGTTGCCTCTTTGATCAGCTCGCGCAAGCGAGGGTGATCGCGGTAGAAATTTTCGAGCAGGGAGCGCGGTGAGTTGGCGCGTGGGCCGAAGTAGCCGGCGCCGATGTTGGCCGAGGTGGGCGAGGTAGGGAAGAGCCAGCCGTAGCCAGGAAGCGGAATGTGATCGAAGTAAAACTCGAGCCGGTCGGCAATGGGCGGCAGGTTTTCAAAATATTGGCGAGCGGCGACCATGAGAGTCGGCTTGCCATGCAGGAAACCTGCCTGCTGTAGGAGCCGGGTGGCGGCTCCGGTGGCGATGATAATGAGTTTGGCAGTGACGGTTGCCCCATTCCCTTTCACACCGATGATGCGGTTGCCGTCGCGAAGCGGTTCAGTCACATCCAATTGATAAAACTTGGCTCCGGCTAAGATGGCGCGTTGGCGAATCTCATCATCCAAAATGAAGCGCGGGACGATGAGGGTGTAGTCGGGCAGGCCGTTCATGCGCGGCACGTTGGCCACACAGAGGCGGCTGTCAGGTGTGTAGAAGTCGAGGCGGTTGACGCGAAAGGAACGGGCGGTGAGGTCGGCCAGCAATCCCATTTGCTCGAGGATGTGCAGGGCGCGCGGGCTGACGCCGTCACCGCAGGTTTTATCGCGCGGGAAAGCGGCCTTGTCAATGAGGGCCACGTCGAGGCCGCCGCGGGCGAGGAAGTAAGCCGCCGCTGACCCCGCCGGCCCCGCGCCGACGATGGCAATATCGTGCTTGTGCTCACTCATGGTTTATTCACCGCGAAGGCGCGAAGGACACTAAGTCTTTTCAAAAATTTCTTTGTGCTCTTCGCGTCTTTGCGGTTCAATTTCAGGGGCATTTCCAGACTCCGTCTTTCAGCGCCAGACCAAGGTAGGGAATCGGGTTGTAGGTGTTGTTGATGTCGAGTTCGTTTTTGTAGCCGCCATCGGGTTTGGATTGGACGACGGAGAAATGCAGGTGGATACCCACCGGGTTGGCCGGGTCGGCGGAGTAGTTGCCCTGATACCCGAGCAAGGTTCCGGCGGTGACGAAAAGCTCACGCGTGCCGCGTGGGAAGTCGGGCAGGGCGAACGAGTCGCCATATGGATCGGCCATGTGCGTGTAATATGTCCAAATCTGGCGAGACGGATCCAACGGATCAGAGGAGTGACGAACGATGACTGAACTGACCCAATCTGACTCTCGCGTGAGATAGCCGTCATAAGCGGCGACGACGGGCGTTTGGTTGAGGGCGGTGGCCCCGAAGATGTCCAGCCCTTGATGTTGGTGGCCAGGCCGGAACGAGTCGCCCCAGCCATAACCCAGATAGCCGTCAGTGGGTAACACAAACGGCGCATCGCCGCAACGATTTCCGGCGGCGATGGCAAGTTCGGGGTGGGCGGCGGGGTCGGTGAGCCACTGCCGCAGGCGGGCGGTGCGGGTCGCGCCGGTGATGAGCGGCGGAAGAAAATAGTAACCCAGAATCAGCAACAGAATGAAGAAGACTCCGCCAGTCATCGAAACTGAATTTCGCATGGTCGGCAAGATTGTACCACTGGCGGGTATAATCAAAGCGGAAGGATGAACGCTTCGCGTGAATTATGAAGGAGAATTATTGATGCAGATCGAGTGCTATCGAGATGCTAATGTCTTTGAAAAGTTGTCAAGCGAGTGGAACGAGCTTGCCTCGCGCAGTTTGACGAACACACCTTTTCAGCGAGCCGAGTTTCAGGCGGCGTGGTGGCGGCACTTTGGCAGTGGTGAGTTGTGCGTGCTGACCATGCGCGACGCTCCCACCGGGGGGAAGCTAATTGCGATTGCGCCAATGTTTGTCGACTCAAATGGAACCGCCCGCTGGGTGGGCGGCGAGGAGATTGCCGATTACCTGGACGTGATTGCCCCGGCTGAACTGATGGAAGCCGCGGCACGCGCCGCCTGGCAGTGGCTCAGGTCGCCCGAAGCCCCAAAGTGGAACAAGCTGGTGTTCTCCAACATTCCCGGCTGGACGCCCACGCCGCAGACGCTGGCGAGCCTGGCAATCGCGGACGGCTTGAAGGCTGAAGTGACGCAGATTGACGTTTCCCCCGTCGTCAACCTGCCAAATACGTTTGAGGCTTACCTCAAACAACTGGATAGTAAACAACGACACGAGATCAATCGCAAACTACGCAAGGCGCAAGGCAGTGAGGACCCGGTGACGTGGTACATCGTCGACTCGACTCGCGACATTCTGGCCGAGACCGAAGCTTTCATGGCGCTGATGGAAACCGCCTCTGAAAACAAAGCCGCCTTCCTCACCCCGAAGATGCGGGATGCGTTCAGAGACATTTTTGCCGTGACGCAAAAGGAGGGACTGTTGCAGTTGGCGTTCCTTGAAGTGAACAGCAAGAAGGCGGCGGCTTACGCCCAGTTCGATTACAACAACCGAATCTGGGTTTACAATTCCGGCATTAACCCGGAGGTAGCCGGGACGCTCTCGCCGGGTTGGGTGCTGTTGGCGCGGCTGATCGAGCAGGCCATCGCCGCCGGGCGGACCACCTATGATTTCATGCAGGGCAGTGAAGATTACAAGTACCGGTTTGGCGGGCAGGATATGGCGGTGATGAGGGTGACGATTGAAAAATAAATTGTAGGGCGCGGTCACCGCGCCCTGAACAGCCGCCCTTAATGAAGAAACGCCCCGAAGGTTTCAAACCTTCGGGGCGTTTTTGGTCAGTTCGTCTGCCCAGGCCGCATCGGCTTCATTCAAGGGCGGTACGGGCGGCTGGGTGTAATCAAGGCGAAGATCGAAGCGCGCGCGCTCGTACAGCGCATGTAGAATTGAATTGAGGTCTACCATCGGCTCAGCGTCGCCCGGCAAGAGCGGCAAGGAGAAGGAAGGGATTGGCTTGCGCACACTGAAGGGGAACAGCCGCCCGAGTCGCCGGCCAGTTCCGCGCATTACCAGGATGCGGTAATCACTAATAATGTATTTAGACACTGGCATAGGTTTCCCGGCTCGCATCAGGTCAATCTCAACCAGGTTGGTTCGACTGCTGAAAATGAGACGGCGTTTCTGCTCATAATCTTCTCGCCCCTTCCTGTGCAATTTGTTAGCCGGGGAGAGTACTTCGACCGCCGTCACCACATTGCCGCCGCCAGTCTCGCGCACTTCCAGGTATGTTTCGGTGACTTCGTCATCTACTGGCACTTCTACTTCGATGACATCAACATCAGCCAGCGGCAAGGCGCTTACGCTTTGCGGACCTTCGCTCGGCACGACAGCCAAGTCCGGGCGGCCTACAAGGACAAGGTCGTCCAGGTAGAGCAGGTACGTTCGTTGTTCCAGCGCTACGTAATAGCGGGGCGCAAGAATAGGTGAAAGCGTGTCACGGATGGCGGCAATCAAGCTGTTATGAACATCCGGCCAAAGAGTTGGATGTTCAAGATAGGGATCCATTCCTGGAAATGGTGAAGGCATGTCCTGATTCTAAGCCCGCCTGATTGACGAGTCAATAAGCCATTGCGTCTCAAACGCCCACGACTCGCCCGGCTTGAGTGTGACAAGCGGGCCAAGCCATTCAAGTTCCATGTAGGCCGGGTCGGAGTTGCTCCACGTTTCCAGGTTGCAGTCGTCGGGGTGAGGCAATTGGGGGTAAGCGCCAAAGCTGGCGCGGAATGAAATGTCCCAGCTTTTGGCTTGATACTCGCCCCAGCCTTCTTCGGCCAGCGCCCCCATCTTCCATTTTTTGTCGCCCTTGAAGTACAACTGGTCGCGCCTGAACTTTGGCGGCGTGAGGGCCAGAGTCTTTCGCGCGCCGCCGGGCGGGTAGGTCGCCCAGCCCGGCGTGGGGAACTGAGCGACCGCCCACACGGCCCACGTTTGTTGCTTGTCGCCAGCGTTGCGAATCGATTCGCGCACGGTCACTTTCTTTTCGCCGGCTCGCAGTGTGATTTGCCGTCCCAGTTGGACTCCGCCCCACGGAATGACCGGGCTGCGCAAGTGGAGACTGGTCGCCACTGCCGAGTCGGTTTGACCGATGACATTCCATTCAACGTTGTCCATTTCATCCGACATCATATCAGGATCGGGCCACCGGCTTTGCGGGGCAAGCCAGGTCTTGTACCCGCCCCAATTCATCCAGTTGCCCAAAGTCGGGTCGCCGCCCGTTTCGCCTTTGAGCAATGGCTCGTTGATCCAGAAAAGAGTCTGCTTGCGGGCGATCAACTCCATCACCCGCCCGCTGAGGGCGGGGACGACGGTGAGGGAGAGGCGCTTATTGGAAAGTTGATAAGCGGGGCGGCCAAAGAAGGATGTGAGCGAGAGCGTCATGCGGGTTGAAAGCTGTCGGGCGTGGGCGGTTGAGGCGTTGCCGCCGTTGAGGCTTTGCCGGTGAAATGGCGATAAGCCAGCGTCCAGGTCGAATAAACCCAGGTGGTGACAACACTGCTGACCAGCCACAGGATCGGCAGGAGACACAACAGGGCCAGGCCTGCGCCAATGAGCAAAGGAATATTGGGGTTGTTCGGGTCGCTCAAGAAGGCTAAGAGCACTGGCGCGGCAATGACGGCCAATGGGATGAGCGCCACCAGGCCGATGACCAAGCCAATTACAAACAGGATGAGGCCGAGCACGATGACCGGCCCTACGTTTGTCTTCAATAACTCCCAGCCTTTGCTGACGGCGCTAAATACACTCAAGTCGTCAACAATAATGCCAATTTGCCCCAGCCAGATGACGACTGAGAACGGAATGTAGAGAATGATGAACGCGCAAAGCAGGGGCAGAATGCAAAGCGCCCCCAGGCCGAATGTGAGGAGGACCACCCCAGCGGCCAGAAGGCCGAAGAGCAATGCCGGGGCGATCAAGACGATCGTCATTCCCAACATTCGCCAAAAATAGCGCAAGCCAATTGCCCACGCTTCGCCAAAAGCGACTTGGCCCTTGTCCTCGGCTAATTGAATTCCGCCAATCAGGCCGCCTCGGGCGATGACGGACAGAATGAAGAGCGCAAGGCCGATGATGAGGAAGACGCAGACGATGGCTAGAGCGATAGCCACGATTTCCGGCCTTTCAAGTTGGCGTTGAAGTTCCGGGGGTAAAGGGTTGTAGCCGGGGCCGATTGGCTGACTGCCCCCATTGACATCGAAACGGTTTCGGAAGTTGGGTGCGCCAGTGCCAAACCCGGCCAGAAAGCCGAAGATCCAAAGAATTTTGTGGTTCCAGGTGATCTTCCACGCGCGAGAGAGAATGTTGCCGTAGTCCATTGTTGCCTCCTTGAGCTTAGGGCGCCGCGAGCCGGGCGGCTTCGCGGTAAGTGAGAGTGTACAGCACTATCGTAAAAACGGCGATGAATAGCATGAGGGCGATACCGATTGGCACGAGCACTCCGAAACAAGCCAGCGTTGCCAACAACCCCGCCAGCGGTGAAGCAATTGATAGCGGCACAATAAAGAAGATTGGGATAAAGAAGAATGGGGCGAGAAAGATGATGATGGCAATCGTCATGGCAATGGTTGCGCCAAAGACGAAGACGAAGCCCCACCAGCCAACGCGAAACACTTTTCCGGCGCGTTTGAACGCCGCGCTCGGCTTCAAATCCTCCAGCGCTATCGACATCATTACGAGCATTAGCGCGATGCCCGCCAGCATGTTGACTGGGGCCAGCAAAGCTTGGCCCAGGTTCATCAACTGGATGCCGAACTCGAATCGACCCGCGAGCAGGATCAGGGCGAAAGGTGGTATCAGGCTCAGGGCGGCGATGATGATACCAAAGGTGAGGCTGAGTTGCATTAAGCTGATGATGCGCTGGCGACCCAGGGCGAGCGCCTCCATGAGCGAGAATGTCCCCCGTTCAGCCGCCATTGCCGCGCCGCGCATTGAGGCCGCTTGAAACATCCACGAAATAGTGGTTGTAATCACCAACACGATCAAGGCAATGACAACGATGCCTGCCCAGCTCAGGGCGGGTATCCCTCGCAACTGGCGCAACCAGAGCGGGGCGGGGCCGGGGAACGGCAGTGATATCAGGGCCGCCGCCGCGCCAATCCCTCCAGCCAGCAATCCGGCGGGGATGAAGGCGGTGAAAAGAAGCAGGTTGATCAGCCACAACTGCCAGCATCGCCAGGTGATGCGCCAGGAATCGCGGATGATAAGGCTGAGGTTCATCTGCAAAAGGACGAAGGATGAATTGTGAAGGATGAACCTTCATCCTCATAATTCTGCTTTCATCCTTGCTCTCACTCCCACTCAATCGTTGCCGGCGGCTTGCTTGAGATATCGTACGCCACGCGGTTGACGCCTTTGACTTCGTTGACGATGCGGCTGGAAGCACGAGCGAGCAAGTCATGAGGCAAACGCGCCCAGTCAGCGGTCATGAAATCGTCAGTCGTCACCGCGCGCAAGACGATGGTTTCTTCATAAGTTCGATAGTCGCCCATCACCCCAACAGATTTTACGGGCAACAAAACTGCAAAAGCTTGAGCTGTCCCTGCGGGATGCTCCGCGATATCACCCCGTAACATCCCGGCGGCCCGCAGTTCGTCGGTGAAGATTTTGTCGGCGGCGCGCAGTTTCTCCAAACGCTCCCAGGTCACTTCGCCCAAACAGCGGATGGCAAGGCCAGGGCCGGGGAAAGGTTGCCGCCACACCATCTCGTCAGGAAGGCCGAGTTCTGTGCCGACGGCCCGCACCTCATCCTTGAAAAGATACCGCAGCGGCTCAACTAAAGAAAAGTGAAGATCGTCAGGTAAACCGCCGACATTGTGATGGGTTTTGATCTTGGCGGCTTGCTCGCGGCCCCGGCCGCTGGATTCGACTACATCGGGATAAATTGTGCCTTGAACTAAAAATTTGGCCTCACTCCCAAGCCGCCTCGCTTCGCGCTCGAAACAACGGATGAATTTCTCGCCAATAATCTTGCGCTTGCGTTCGGGGTCGGTCACGCCAGCCAGCGCTTCCATGAAATCTTCGGCGGCGTTGACCGGGTGCAGGGTTACATGTAAGTTCTCGCGGAAGGTGGCGATCACCTGCTCGGACTCGGCGGAGCGCATGAGGCCGGTGTCAATGTAAAAGCAGGTGAGTTGGCCGCCGATGGCGCGGTGGACGAGGGCGGCGGCGACACTAGAGTCCACTCCCCCGCTCACGGCGGCTAAAACTTTGTCATTGCCCACTTGTGTCCGAATCTTTTGGCTCGAGTCATCCACAATCGAACCGGGAGTCCAGTCGGATTTGACTCCGGTCTGTTGAATGAAGGCTTGGATGATCTCGCGCCCGTGTTGGGTATGGTTGACTTCAGGGTGAAATTGGAGGGCGAAGAGCCGCCGTTTGGAATCTTCCATGGCGGCGATGGGGCAGTTGAGGCTGGTGGCGGTGACGGTGAAGCCGGGAGGGGGTTGATCAACTTTGTCGCCGTGAGACATCCAGACCTGAAAGTTAGAAGTTAGAGGTTGGACGCCTGAACTGAGGCGGGAACGTGAGAATTGAACTTCGGTGCGGCCGTATTCGCGTTGGGAGCTTGGGGCAACGTGGCCGCCGAGGGCGCGGGCCATTAGGTGCATGCCGTAGCAGAGGCCGAGGACGGGCAGGCCGGAGGCGAGGATGTAGTCGGGCAGAGTTGGCGCGTCGGGCTGGTAGACGGAGTTGGGGCCGCCAGAGAGGATGAAGGCTTTGGGTTGAAGGGCGAGAACTTTTTCGGCGGGTGTGTTCCAGGGGAAGAGCTCGCAGTAGATATGCGCTTCGCGGATGCGGCGGGCGATGAGTTGGGTGTATTGCGAGCCGAAGTCGAGGATGGCAATAGCGTCCATAGGACTCAGGCGAGGACGATCTTGCCGTCGGTCATGTCAGTGATGGCGGCCAGAGATTCGATGGGGACACCCAGAGATGCTAACACTGCTCGCCCACCCTCAAATATTTTTTCGATGACGGCGCCGACGCCGACGACAGTGGAGCCGGCGGCCTGGGCGAGACGGGCCAGGCCGAGGATGGTTTGGCCGGTGGCGAGGAAGTCGTCAATGATTAGAATGCGTTCGCCGTGAGACAGGTATTCGGGTGAGACAATGAGTTCGACGGTGCGGCCTTTGGTGTGAGAGGGAGCGAGGGTGAGGAAGATTTGGTCGGGCATGGTGATCGGTTTGGTCTTGCGGGCGTACACGACGGGGACGCCGAGATGGAGCGCGGTGGTGAGAGCAGGGGCGATGCCGGAGATTTCGGCAGTGAGAACTTTTGTGGCGCCAACAGATGAAAAGCGGCCGGCCAGTTCCCGACCACATTCGTTCATCAAATTGGGATCAACCTGATGGTTGATGAAGCCATCCACTTTCAAAATTCCGTTGCCAAGGTTGCGACCATCCTTGATGATTCGTTGTTTGAGTGCGTTCACAGTTGAGCCTCCTAAAGGTAATAGCGGCATTGTACCGCGCCTTGAAAGGAGGTTCAATCTATTTGTGAATCAATTTTCAAATTGCCCTTGACACCATTGTATGACAGTGTTATTATCTGCCACGTTGAAGTGCAGTCTCGTCCGTAATGCAAGTGCGGAAAGACAAACCAACTAAAGAGACAAGAGGCCCGCAGAGACCGGAACTAATCTAGTTTGATTGGTCTGCATACCTCGCCGATGAGAGTAACATGCATCGGCGTTTTGTGTCTCTGGGTCTTGACAGGCAGAATACGGGGTGGTAAACTCGCCCCGCTCTGTTGGAACCTTTACAACTGAATAGTGACAAGAAATGCACAATAATGGGTCCAGCATCCCACCAACGGGTGGGATAAAATTCCAATGACCGACGACAGGCTTAGCCTGTTTGAAAGTCTTATGAAGAGTTCGATCCTGGCTCAGGATGAACGCTGGCGGCGTGCTTAATACATGCAAGTCGAACGAAGAGTGTAGCAATACTCTCTTAGTGGCGAATGGGTGCGTAACACGTGGGTGACCTACCCCGAAGTGTGGAATAACAGTTCGAAAGAACTGCTAATACCACATGTGGTCCCGGGTTTTAGAAAACCGGGTCTAAAGCAGTAATGCGCTTTGGGAGGGGCCTGCGGTCCATCAGCTAGTTGGTAGGGTAATGGCCTACCAAGGCGACGACGGATAGGGGACCTGAGAGGGTGACCCCCACACTGGCACTGAAACACGGGCCAGACGCCTACGGGTGGCAGCAGTAAGGAATAT
>CAYSIV010000019.1:0-35064 GCA_964431175.1 uncultured Anaerolineales bacterium | reverse complement strand
AAGCCTTCGACCTGCGATATCACTTCGTAGTTTCATAAATTGACTGAACGGGTACGGTTCATTGTTTTCCCGCCGTCTTTGACAACGACCCGATTTTGGCTCAAGTAGATGCGCCGGTCAAGGTTAGAGGAAGCCTTGTGCTACAATTTTCATCAACACAATGGATTTCATTCGCGAATTCTTTCAACTAAATCACGACATCATCTTGTTCATCTACGGATTGGTGTTCTTCGTGCTGGGGCTGGCTATCGCTCTCCAGTCTCGCCGTTATTCACGCCTCGACCTTGCCCGCAGTCTTTCGTGGCTGGCGGCCTTCGGGTTTACCCACAGTTTCAACGAGTGGGGCGATCTGTTTATTCCGATTCAAAAGACATATTTGAGCGAGCCTGCCGTCCAAATGTTGAATGTTGTCCAACTTCTCCTGTTAGCTGTCTCGTTTGCCTGCCTGTTTGAATTTGGCGTTGCCCTGCTCCGGCCCTTGGGCCGGGGGCGCTGGTTGCACGGCGTTCCGGCAGGGCTGTTGCTGGCCTGGATCTTCAGCATCTTCTTTATCCTTCTTCCGTTCGCCGCTGATCTTCTCTCTTGGCACCACATGGCCAATGCTCTCGCCCGTTACTTCATTGGCTTTCCCGCTGGCTTGTTGGCCGCCTATGGTTTGCGGCAACAAACGTTTCAGCGCATTACCCCGCTCAACGTCCCGCACATCGTTAACACCCTGCGCGTCGCCGGAGTCGCGCTGGTTCTCTATGCTATACTTGGCGGGTTGATTTCGCCGCCGGTGCCGTTCTTTCCGGGGAACTTTCTCAACTCGGCAAACTTTGAACAGGCCTTTGGCGTGCCGCCCCTGGCCTTTCGTTCACTCATCGGCCTCACCTTAGCCATCGCCATTATTCGGGCGCTGGAAGTCTTCGAAGTGGAAACGGCGCGAATGATCGAGCGGATGGAGCAACAGCAAATCCTTGCCGCCGAGCGCGACCGTATTGGCCGGGAACTGCACGACGGCGCGATTCAAACGGTGTACACTGCCGGTTTGCTCGTTGAGTCCGCTCGCAAACTCGCCGCGCCCGAATCCCCGCTGGCGGGTCGGTTGGACAAGGTCATTGCCGTGCTCAACGACGCCATTGGCGACCTGCGCCGGAGCCTCGGCGAATTGCACACTGCCCCTTCGGGCGAACTGCTCCCAGTGGCGCTCCACCGCCTGGCCGAGGACCCGCGCTTCCGCTCACTGGTCGATATATCCCTTAACCTTGATCTGGCCGACGCCGATGCGCTCTCTCCCGTTCGCACCGACCACGTGCTGGCGATCGCCAGCGAAGCCCTTTCCAACGTCGTTCGGCACGCGCAAGCCCGCCGGGTCAGAATCAGCGCGCAGGGTACCGACAGCCGGTTGACCATTCGCATCCAAGATGACGGGCGGGGGATCACGGGCGACTGGCAGGCGGGATACGGTCTCCGCAATATGCGGGATCGGGCACGCTTGCTCGGCGGCCAGCTGGAAGTGACGAGCGCCGGTGGCAAGGGTACGACTATCATCCTTGACATTCCCTGGAAGGACGAACGATGAGCAAAACGCGGGTGCTTCTCGTAGACGATCACGAAATCGTCCGGCTGGGGCTGATGACCCTGATCAACGATCAGCCGGACATGGAAGTGGTAGGCGAGGCCGGCACTGCCGCCGAGGCTGTGCACGCCGTTGAGCGCTTGCGCCCCCACGTGGTGCTGATGGACATCCGCATGCCCGGCGAGGGCGGCATTGAGGCGGCGAGACAGATCACCACCCGCTTCCCCGAAACCAAAGTCGTCATGCTCACCTCCTTCGCCGACGACGAACTGGTCGTGAAAGCGATTCGGGCGGGTGCAGTAGGCTACGTCCTCAAGCAAGTCGGCAACGAGGAGCTTCTACGGGCCATTGCCGCCGCCGCGCGTGGCGAAGCCCTGCTTGACCCTTCCACCACTGCCCGCTTGCTGTCGCGGGTGCGCGAGGCCGAGCGTAAAGCCGACGAAGATGCCTTCCGCGATCTCTCCGACCGGGAACTGGATGTGCTGGCCGAAGTGGCGCGGGGCAAGACCAACGCCGAGATCGGCCAGATTTTGAATCTGAGCGAAAAGACCGCCCGTAACTACCTCAGCACCATCCTCGAAAAACTCCATCTCACCAATCGCATCGAATTGGCGACGTATGCTGTCGAGCATCACTTGTTTGAAAGACTGGGCCGGGAATGACCCGCACCATACTCATCACGTTTTGCTTCTGCCTCACTGCCTGTGCCTCTCCTTCGCCTGTAAGTGTGGCGGCTCCCACCGCCGCCATCGTTTGGCCCACTCCGCCCCCCGGCGAACCAGCGTCCGGCGCGCTCCAGCAGTGGCCGGGCGACTCGGCCCCGATGGTCTTCGTGCCCTCCGGTCATTTCCTGCAAGGCGCGCGCCCCGACGACGAACTGGCTTCTGAGAATGAGCGCCCTCAACACGCTGTTTACGCGACCGGGTTTTGGATTGATCAGCTTGAAGTGACGAATGGGCGTTACGCCGCCTATGTGGCCGCCGGAGAATGTCGCCCCCCGATGGCAACCGGCTCGCACTCGCGGGATCACTATTTTGACGACTCAGCCTTTGCCGACTATCCCGTGATTTTCGTTAGTTGGTTCGACGCTAACGACTATTGTGCGTGGGCGGGCAAGCGCCTGCCCACCGAGGCCGAATGGGAGCGGGCTGCGCGGGGCGACGACAATCGGCGTTGGCCGTGGGGAGATACCTGGGATGGCACCAAGGCCAATTTTTGTGACGCGAACTGTGTCCACCGTTGGCGCGACGAGTCCGCCGATGATGGGCACACCGACACTGCTCCGGTCGGCAGTTATCCGGCAGGGGCAAGCCCCTCCGGCGCGCTGGACATGGCCGGCAACGTCTGGGAGTGGGTGGCTGATTGGTACGCATCGTATTCTCCAGACCCGGACTTCGATCCGCTGGTCGCTCAAGGGAGTGAAATCAAAGTGTTGCGCGGCGGCTCGTACGACTTTGTGGCGGCAGGCTTGCGGGCGACGTATCGCTACGAAGATGGCGCGACGCACCGGCAGGATAGTTTTGGTTTCCGCTGTGCCGCCGACCAATAAAAAAGCCTCCCGAAGGTCTCAATCTTCGGGAGGCATCTGTCCGGTATAAAGTACGATGTGGTTAGCCAGCCGCGAACAAGTCGAAGAAGGGCGGGAAGGTCATCAGCAGGCCAAGGCCGAGCAGGATCAGAGCAATCGTTGACGCCCGGGCGAAGTTCACGTTTTTGCCGCGAAAGACCAGGTGCAAAACGAGCCACGAGACGAAGAAGACGATCACGCCGACCAGCGATTTGCCGGTGAGCGGCCCCACCGGGTTATACCAGTTGAGCGCGTTCTTGAACGGTTCTGAGGCTTCGGCCAGCACTGTCATCAGACCGATAGTGGCGGAACCAAGACCCCCGGCGACGAGCGCCGCCGCGACCGGGCCGTTGGGCAGTTCTGTAGGTAGAGTTTGAGTAGCCATGATAGTGTCTCCTGAATAGTCTGAGATAGAGCGGTGACTAGCGGACTGGCGCGACCTTGTTGATGAAGGCCCCGAACACACCGGCGATGGCGGCGGTGGCGAAGGCCGCGACGAAGAAGATCATCAACGCCCGGCGCTCGCCGACTTTCTTAGCCAACGCTGGCCCGTAATAGGTCACGGCAAAAGCGACCACGGTGGCGGCAATGGGCGCAAGTCAGCCCACGTGCTCCTTCCATTCCATGCCGAATTTGTGCCACTCGGCAGTGGCCGGGTTGGCCAGCAAGATTGAGCGCGGGCTGGTGGGGTCTTTGACCCGATACCACGGATACACGATGAATGTGCCAGAGATAACGGTGGCCCAGGCGATAAGGGCCATGCTCCACAGCCCGGCCTTGAGCCGGAACATGCGCTCTTTCATGCCCTCGACGGTGACCCATTCTGGCCGGAGGCTGTACAGCCCGGCTAACCCCCCGGCGAATGCCAGCAGGAACGCCGCGCCGAACATCATGCCATGCAACACTGTCCAGCCTTCACGAATTGAGATTTCCATTTTGTAGTTCTCCTTTAGAGATTGGATTTTGATTATGCTCACACTATAGGAGAATTCGTTTGAAACCGTTAGGGGCGAGTGACCCTGTTTTGCTAGAGACACTTGACCTCATTGTTTCCTTAGCGACCTCAGATCACCCATCAATCGCAGCAATTCCGCCGCCTCTGGTCGGTCAGTCGGATCTTCGCTGCTGTGCGCGACGCGGACGATGCCCATGCCATCCACGATGAAGTCCCCGCCAATTTGCGTAATTCGCGGCTAAGGTTTTGCTCTGAATTGGTGGGTGCAAAAGATGTGGGTAATCACCAGTCAAAATGACAGCACTGGAGTAGTGGCCTGAACACTGTGACAGATTTTCATCGGATTGACTGGATAAACTGATTCGCCAGATCCTGATCCCAGCTTTCGAGATCGCCCACGACAACCAGCAACACCAGGCCGTTTTTGCCATCAATCAATCCCACCCATTGACGCACCTGGCGGCCGTTATCCTCTTCATAGCCCTCGCGGATAACCAGCGTAACCGGTTTGCCACGAACGAGCACTTCTTGTGTGCCGACCTGCTCGGTCTTGTAGCGATGGTATCCTACCTGGCGCGACCATAGGATTTGTAGATCGCTCTGGTAAGCCGGATCGTTATCAACGATCGGTCCCTCCTGAAGCAGGATCAACATGCGCTCTGAGCCATCCTGCGGCCCAATAATGACGATGCGTTCATTTTGGATGTTGGCGGCCATCAGCTCGCCATAGCCAGCCGGTAGATCATAATCCAGGATTTCACGCCCGGTCTGCGCAGCAAAGGCTGGGTCGGTCTTCCACACCAAGCCACCCACGAGTTTGCTTAATGGCTTACGCAGGACAACTATCGCCGCAAAACTCACCACACATAAGCCCAGAACCGCGCTGATCAAGATGAAGACTCTGCGCCAGGAAATTTTTGTGCGAGCAACGGTCATGTTTTTCTCCTTATTTCCAATTACCGAATGATCTGCCTTTGCCGGCCAGCCACTGCCGCCGCCAGTAGCAATGCCGTCAGAGCGACATAAACCCAGGGCAGCCCGGTGGCGAAAATGCCCGGGAAATGTCCCATGAAGTCCAGGGGAAACACACCCGGCACAGCAGCCAGATACCAGATGAACAAATAAACTGCCTGGAACAATTTGCCGGTGTTGCTCCAGCAGCCCAGCGCCAGCGCCAGGGAGGGGATAAACAGCGCGCCGATGCTCATGGCCAACGCCCCGCCCAAATCGCCTGCCAGGATGAGCCGCAACAACACGCCGCTGCCCATACCCAGGGAAACGATCAGGCCGACCAGCCAGACGATGGGTAGATGCCGCCGCAGCGGATAGGGCGCTGAAAATACCATCGCATCGGTGCGATGGTGCATCTCGCGCACCCCCAACCCTGACCAGATCAGCACCGGCCAGACCCAAGCCAGCGGTAGAAACACCAATTGCCCAATTTCCAGCGGCGCGGCCAGCGAAGCCACGATAATTCCCAATGCGCCCACATACCAGATCCAGTGCGTACCCTTGAAGGTTAGCCGCAGTTCGGCTGCCAGCACCTGCCTCCAGTGCTTCCAGGGGTTTAAGGTTGTGGTGGGCAGGGGGGTCAGGCGAAGAATTTTTTGCTCCTTGACCGGCTTGATCAAAACCATTTCCTCCGCCTCTGAGGGGGTTACTGGCACCATGACGAAGCCCGATGCGGCTTGCTTCAACCTGCCGAACACAGCGCTGAAAAAGTCGGTGCCGACCTTGGCCGGATCGAAGCGATGAAAAAACAGGGCAGCCAGGAAGGCAATCAAGACAGCGAGTCCGATCCAGCCCAGGCGGGGCAGGATGATGTCAGCCGTCCACGCCACACCCTCGAAGCGGAAGGTAGCCAGACTGCGCAGCACATCGCCTCCTTCCAGATCGATCTGGCGCTGGCTGTTGCACAGGGGGAATTGGGCGGCACAGGCACGGTACACACTGGGCCACACACCAGATATACCTTGCAAATCGCCCACGATAGCGCCTATGGCGTACACTCCATAGTAGACCAGGCTGCCAAAACCGCCGCGAAGCCAACTGATGCTCTCGAACAGCACCGCCAGGGCAGCAATGAAAGCCATCTCCGGTAAAATGATGAACAGAAATGGAGCGACCAGCGCCCACAAGTCGACACGGAATTCCTCGGCGCGTACGAACTGCAAGATTAGCGAGGTCAGGATGGTCACAGCCACGATGGCGATGAAGACCGCCATATTGCTCAGCCATTTGCCCAGCGTATAGGTGGTTTTGCTGATTGGCGTGGTGGCGATGATCTCGCCAACTCCAGTATGCCGGTCGCGCTCGATGGTATTTTTGACCAGGTAAAAACCGAACAGGGGAAAGAACTCGGCCATCAGCAGGCTGACCATCAGGCCGATCCAGGCTGAGTTGTAAATCGGGCGATAGCCGCCCATGTTCACGTAAGCATAAACGGGGGCGTCCATTGCCGGGATGTAGAAATAGGTGACGGCGACAATCACCAACAAGGTGACCAGGAAACTATTGCGCCGCATGCGCTCCAGAAAATCGGCGCGAGCCAAGTGAAAGAGAATACGCAGTGTGCTCATCGAAGAATTTCCTCAGTTCTGAGCCTGGGCATTGGCGGCCTGTACGTAATACAGGTAAGCATCTTCCAATGTAGGGATCACGGCTTCGGCAACCGGGCCGGGCTGGCGTTCGGCGATCACGCGCACATGCACACCGTCACTGCGCCGCGCGGTGCTGCTGATCAAGTGCTTCTGCCGAATGGCGGCGAGCTCCTGGCTGGCAATCACCCACTTCCACACTTTCCCTTCGACGGCCTGCAAAATCTCTTCCGGCGCGGCGCAGGTGATCAACATCCCCTTGTTGATGATGGTGATGGTGATAGCGGTGGCTTCCACATCCGAGACGATGTGGGTGGAGAGGATCACGATGCGCTCACCGGAAAGGTCGGCGATCAGGGTACGGAAGCGCACGCGCTCTTCGGGATCCAAGCCGACAGTCGGCTCGTCCACGATGAGCAGTTGCGGGTCGTTGAGCAAAGCCTGCGCGATTCCCACGCGCTGCTTCATGCCGCCCGAATAGCCACCCAGCGGACGCTTCGCCGCGTCCGTGAGATTGACGAGTTGCAGGAGTTCTTCAATTCGTTTTTTCGCGGATTGCGCGCTCAATCCCTTTATGGCGGCCATGTATTCGAGAAACTCAATCGCATTGAGATTGGGGTACACGCCGAAATCCTGCGGCAAATATCCAAGCACGTCGCGCAAGGTATCGGGCGATTTGACGATGTCCACGTCGTTCCACAGGATTTTCCCGTCCGTGGGCTTCGTGATGGTGGCGAGCATCCGCATGAACGTGGACTTGCCCGCGCCATTCGGTCCAAGCAAGCCGAGAATGCCCGGACCAAATTCGATGCTGAAGTCGCGCAATCCCCAAAAGTCGCGCTGGTATTGCTTGGAAAGATTTTCGACGACAAGTTTCATAATTAGAACTGTTCCTTTGTTTGCGTTTCGAGGAGATAACAGCCGACTGAAACAACCGTCCCGAAGGTTTGCGAAGACGGCTTGATGGGTTCAATTTAACCTTCGGGACGTTCCGTTTTAGTTTGCGTTTCGATGAGATAACACCCGGCTTGCGTTGGGTGGTCTTCCACGAACTGACCCGACTTCACACCCCGAATCAGCCACAAGACCAGCATATCGCCGCCTGCCCCTATCGTAAAGAGAAACCCAAAGAACATGATCCAGCCGTTTCCTATGCCGATGCCGATCAACGACGGAAGGATGCCCGTCGCCAGCAACGGCATGACTCCTCCGAGGCGATAGGCTTGCACCTCCATCGGCTCACGACAATGGGCATAAGGCGTGAGTGTCTTCCATTGAAACCCAAACTTGATCGTGTTGAGCGGCTTGTGAGCGAAGTACGCCCAGGTGAAACCATGAATGAGTTCGTGGAGGATGGAGCCCAGGATGGTAATAGCGGCGAGGCTGAGGGCGAAATACAAGAAGTCCGCTGACCCTTCGATACTTATATTCAGATCAGCGTTCCATCGCCAGAGGTACAGGTACAGCAGAAGGAAAGCCGGCGGCAGGCCAAACACAATGCTCCAAAAAGTGGCCTTGGCCAGCGAGATGGATAGATCCTTTTTTGTGATCGGTTGGGGTGACTCGATCATTGTTTATACTCCTGCCCACGTTGCGCGTTTGAATTTTAGCAGTACGTTTTTAGATATTCGGGGCTGCGTCCTTGTTCTATACGGATTTATAAATCGAAAGGTTTCGGCCTGATGGTTGGGGTTAACCTTCGAAAATTATTTGCCCGCCAAAATCGTCAGCACCACCTGGGTCTAGGCTATCTCCATCGGCTCGATCTCGAAGATGTCGCGATCCAGAACGATCAAGTCGGCCAGTTTGCCGGGGGTGATACTTCCCTGCGTTCCACTCTGTCCACTGACCAGGGCTGCTCCCATGCTGAAACCCCAGATCGCCTCATTGCATCAGCCGTCTGAGGAGGGCCACGGCGCGGCTGGCGTCCGGGGCGTACCCATCGGCACCAATCTCCTTGGCGAAGGCTTCCGTCACCGGCGCTCCGCCGATGATCACCTTGACCTGGCTCCGGACGCCCATGTCCTCCAGCGCCTTAATCGTAGAGCGCATGTTTAGCATTGTCGTGGTCAAGAGAGCAGACATGCCGACGAAGTTGGCACCGCTGGTGCGCACCGCCTCAGCGAACTTGGCTGGGGGCACGTCGGTGCCGAGGTCGATGATTTCGAAGCCGGCGCCTTCCAACATCATGATTACTAGGTTCTTTCCAATGTCGTGGAGGTCCCCTTTGACAGTTCCCACCACCACCTTTCCTGTTGCCTTGACCCCTCGTTCAACCAAGTGTGGCTTTAGTATGGCCAGGCCGGACTGCATAGCCCTCGCGGCCATGAGCATCTCAGGAATATAGATTTCGCAATTCTCGAAGCGTGCTCCTACCTCCTTCATCGCGGCTATTAGACCTTCGTTCAGGATCGTCTCAGGCTCTATCAGGGCCTCGATGGCATCGCGCACCCCGCCCGCCACCTCGCCACTTTTTCCTGTGGCCACATTGTCGAAGATAGACCTTAACTTGATATCCATTGTTCCCTCCGTTAGTTGTCGCCTGCGTGCCTTTTCAACGGGTCCGACAGACACAAGCCTGTCGGCACTTCACGACCGATCCCGCCCTGCCAGGCGGCGTCTGCCCTCACTTCTCGGCTTTCAAGTTCACTTCATTTTAGCCCGAGGAGACTCCGCCATTTGATGTGATGTCATCGCCGCACCTGCTCCCACAAACAGGTCGCACTGTCTCGCGAATCTGGGTTAGGAATCATCTGACTGAGTGCTTCCTCTGTGACCACTCGAGGGTGGCAATGGCCGGTGGCAGTCACGGCAATACCGACAGCAAAGTCGAGAACGCGATTACCATCCACGTCGATTACCATGCAGCCCTGAGCGTAGTCGGCGACCAGCGGGTAGTCGCGGGGCAGTGAGGGCGAAGTGACGCGCCTGTCGGCTTCGATGAGGGCCCGCGCTTTCGGCCCGGGAAGTTCCTTCGTAATGCGAGGTTGACGAGTTTCTACCAGCACAGTAGTCTCCATAGACAACCTGCCCATCCAGGAGGGTCATCACCACCTGCGCCCGGACAATTTCCATCGGGGGGATGGTGAAGATTCGCGGTCCAGGATGATGAGGGCCGCCAACTTGCCAGGAGTGAGGCTGCCTAGTTCTGCCTCTCGGCCGCTGACCGGCGCCGTCGCCTGCCCCCTACTCTAATCTTCCTCGGCTACCGTTTCCTCTATCGCCTTCTGCAGCGCTCGCTCCAGTGCCTCGTCCGCTCCCTGTGGCAGCACCACCGGCCCCGCCTCTGCCAAGATCTCCTCAATTCGCTCGTGTGCCACCTCTGTCATCGAGCGCCCTCCGCCTTCCAGCCACCCATCTATCGTCTGCCGTCGGAACAACTCCGGGAAGAACAACTCCCGCCGAAAGTGCGCCCGCGTATGGTCGTGCCCCAAAAAGTGCCCGCCATGTCCCACATCTCGTATTACGTTCAGCGCCAACGTCTCGTCGTTCACTTCAACCCCCGCCAGCACCCTCTCAATCATATGCGCCATCTCGTTGCAGATAACCAACATCTCCGGTGCCCCATACAATCCGCTGGCCAGTGTTCCCATGCACTGGGTCAGCGTGACACGCCCGAGACCGTTGAGGAGCATGCCCATCATCGCTTCGGCTGCGGCCTCTGCATCGGGCAGCTTGGCCTCTACTCCGCCGCCATCGGTGAAGGTGGGCAGGCCGTAGAATCGGCTCATCTGCGACATGGCCACGTGGCCCAGTGATTGTTCTGGGCTGCCGTAAGTGCACTGGGCTGTCGTCATATCTGTCGAATTGGTATATGGATTGAAGATGAATGGCGCGCCGGGTTTAATGATCTGCGTTAACACCAAGCCGAACAGAGTTTCGGCGATGGACAGAGCCAGTGTGCCCGCAACGGTGGCCGGTCCCGTCAAACCCATCATAGGACCCGGCGAGTACAAGATCGGCACCCCGAACTCGGCCGCCTCGATCAATCCCTCATTCAGCGTAGCGAACTCAAGCGGCGAAACGGGAGTGACTATCGCTACGACCGAGGGTCGTCGCCTGAACTCGCCCTCACCGCCGCTGGCCGCCGCCGCCATCTCCAGAAGCCTCGCCGTGTGACGACGCCCGACCACGCTCACGACTGTCGGCTTGGTAGTGTTGCGGAAGATGGCATCATAGTCGTGGAAAAAGATCAACTCCTTGGGCACATCCCCCGCTGAGCACAGCGTCATCACGAAGGCGACGTGGGGAAGAGCATGTCCCACCCGCGTGTTCCTGACCATGTCGGCCTTGGTCGGCGCACGCGGCTTTTTCAGGTCATAGTCCCAGAAGAAAGGCTCGGATGTCCCTCCCATCCCATAATATACTTGCCCTACCTCAATCTGCAGGTCCTTGGAGGCCTCGCGCCCGTACAACGTGAAGGAGCGCGGGGCGGATTTCAAGGCGGCTTCGACCATTTCCCCTGGGACCCGGACCACTCGCTCGTCCACATTGACCCGCGCCCCATTTTTGGCGAACAGGTCTAGGACCAAGTCCGACTGGCTGAACACTCCGAGATCCTCCAGGATCTCTAGCGCTGCTTCGTGAATTCGCTGTACGTCGCCCTCGCTTAGAAAATTCAGCACACCATTTTTCAAACTGACCTTCATGTTAATGACTCCTCTCATTCGCATCAATCAATTCGAGGTCCGGCAACAACAATGCCAGAAGCCCGATCCTTCAGCGGGTACCACTCGCGAGCCACTGGGCTTTCGGTCCGGCGGAGGCCAACAACCACAGTCCCCGTGGCACGACAGAAAGGCCGGAGTTCTCTGACGTCACCCGTCAGTTTTCATGCGTTCACCTTTAGGATCATAAACAGCTCTAAGGGAGGCCGCCGCCGAATAGCGTCGGGACGCGATCTCGATTTCAAAGCCCCCTGACCCAATCATGTCATGCACATTTCGTCCCTTTGTCCGCACGTACCCCAAGGCGACCTCACGGCCGACAGTGTGGCCAAAGGCAGCCGAAGTCGTCAACCCCACGATCTCACCCAGGTAAACAATTGGTTCACCACCAAGCGGAAGCACTTCAGGATCCTGAAGAGTCAGCCCGATAAAGCGGCGAGAAATCCGAGTTTCGCGAAGACGCAGCAGCGCTTCGCGCCCGATGAAGGGCACTGACTTCTCCCACATGACCGCAAAACCCAAGCCCGCCTCGAGAGGCGTGTAGTCTGGGCCAAGGTCCTGTCCCCAGGCACGGAAGCTCTTCTCGATCCGTAGCGAGGAAAGAGCATCGGAGCCAGCATGTTTCAGCCCCAATTCCGCGCCGGCTTCCCAGAGTAGATCGTACACCGGCACAGCACACTCAGTTGGGACGATCAGCTCCCACCCCAGCTCGCCGATGTAGGAAACCCGCGCCGCCCGCGCCACACCATAGCCTAGTTCGATTTCTTGGTGCGTGAAATAGGGAAAGGCGGCATTGGAGAAATCATGGGGACTTACGCACCGCATAAGGGCACGCGACTTGGGACCCATGACGCTCAGAACCGCGTAGTTTCCCGTGACATCTGTTACGGTGACGAATTCGTCCGGCTCAATGTGGCGTTGGATCCAGTTGCGGTCCCGCACCGGCTGTGCTGTGCCCGTGATCAGCATGAAGGAATCCTCACCTAGACGCATCACGGTGAGATCACTCTCGTAGCCGCCTCGGTGGTTGAGCATACCTGTGTAGACAACCCGCCCGGGTTCCACGGCGACATCGTTGGCGCAGAGCCGCTGCAGAAGCTTTTCGGCGTCGCGACCCTGGACTAGCAACTTGCCCATACTGCTCAGGTCAAAGAGCGCCACCGCTTCTCGCGCCGCCCGGTGTTCGGCCGCCACTTGGCTGAACCCGCCAGGTTTCCCGAAAGTGAGCGTGGTGGAGACCTCCGTGCCGTCAGGTGCGAACCAACTGGCCCGCTCCCAACCCATGCGAGCACTGAAATGCGCCCCCTGTGCGGCGAGACGATCGTGCAGGGGACTGAGCCGGAGGTTGCGCGATGTCTCATGATCGCGCCCGGGGTATGCAATCGCATAGTGCAGACCCAGGGTTTCTGGAGCGCGCTCCCGGAGGGCGCGGGTGTTGTTCTGAACGCGGCTAAAGCGCCGGATGTCAACCGGCCACAGATCCATGGTCGGTTCGCCATTGAGGATCCACTCAGCCAATGCCTTTCCGACGCCGCCGCCCGTTGCTATGCCCACCGAGTTCATCCCGCACGCGAGGAAAAATCCACGCACCTCTGAGGCCTCTCCCAGGAGGAACTGGCCGTCGAGTGTAAAGCTCTCGGGACCGTTCAGCAACTTCTTGATACCGGCCATCGCCAGCGCTGGGATTCGATGTATGGCACTGAGCATCATGGGCTCAAAGTGCTCCCAGTCCTCTTTTAACAATCCAAACGAAAAGTCTGGAGAAAGATCGCTCAGGTCGAGTGCCTTTCCCTTAGGCTCGAAGCAGCCGACGAGCAAGCCCCCCACTTCGTCCCGGAGATAAAGGTATCCATCATGGTCACCGAGTGTGGGCAAATGGCCCTCTATCCCTTCAATCGGCTCCGTGTAGGCGGCAAAGTGCTCACAAGCATAGAGAGGCGCTGCCACGCCTGCCATCGCCGCCACTTGGCGGCCCCAAAGTCCGGCGCAATTAACTACTGTCTCGCACATCATCCGGCCATGCTTCGTTCGCACCGCAGCGACGCGGCCGTTATGGAGATCGAATCCGGTGACGGGAAGGTCTTCTAAAACGCGAACTCCATCGGCCTTGGCACCTTTGATCAAGGCGGCACACAAATCGGTTGGATTGACCCGACCATCGGAGGGGGAGAAGACTGCCCCGATTACATCATCCACATTGATCAGCGGCCACAGCCGCTTTGCTTCAGCCGCGCTCACCTCATGTGCATCAATACCAAACGCTTTGGCTAATGAGGCCTGACGCAGAAGGTGAGTCAGGCGATCAGAGCTGGTAGCTATGCCCAGACTACCGGTTTGCAGCCATCCGGTGGCCTGGCCGGTCTCCGACTCCAAGGCAGCATAAAGCTTTGTGCTGTACTGAATGAGCCGGGTGAGGTTTTCGGTCGAACGCAGTTGACGCACCAAAGCGGATGAATGCCACGTTGTGCCGCTTGTCAGCTTGCAACGTTCCAGTAGAACCACGTCCCGGCAGCCCAGTTTGGCCAGATGGTAAGCTACACTACAGCCGATGATGCCTCCACCAATGACGACGATTTGTGCCTGGGAGGGGATATCACTGTTCATGGTCGAGACTCCATTATGGCTTCCACCTTGCCAGCGCGCTCGCAGTAGGCAATCGCCGCGCCCTTGGAGAGCGATTGGCCAGACACCTATCTCATCTCCTCGAGGACGCCCGCCAGAAAGCCCAGAGCCACATCGGCTTCCGCTTGTGTCACTACCAATGGCGGGGAGAGGCGGATGGCCTTCTGGCCGCATTCCAACACGATCAGTCCACGGCGAAAACAGGCCTCGGCCACGGCGTGAGACTGTTGCGCGTTCTGGAACTCGACGCCGATCATCAGCCCCAGCCCCCGCACGTCGGCCACGAGGGCAGGGTGCTTGGCTTTGAGGCCCGCCAGCGCTTCAAGAAGATAGGCTCCAATCCGTGAGGCGTTCTCCATCAGTTCCTCTTCAAGGAGGGCGATAGTTTCAAGTGCCGCCGCGCAAGCGACGGGATTCCCGCCGAAGGTGCTGCCGTGAGCGCCTTTCTCCCACGTCATCAATTGCGACCTGGCGATGATGGCGCCCAGCGGCATGCCGGAGGCAATGCCCTTGGCTGCCGTGATGATATCGGGAACGACGCCGAAGTGCTCCACGGCGAACATCTTGCCGGTGCGGCCCATCCCGCTCTGCACCTCGTCCGCGATGAGCAGGATGCCATGACGGTCGCAGAGCGCCCGCAGTTCCGGAAGCCAGTCGGGCGGCGGCACCACGTAGCCCCCCTCACCGAGGACAGGCTCGACGATCACCGCCGCCACTTCATCCGGGGGCACGGTGCGGGTAAAAATCTCCTGCTCAATATACGCCAAGCAGGCCAAGCCACAGTCCGGATAGTTGAGGTGGAAATGGCAGTTGAGGCAGTGAGCATAAGGAACGTGGGTCACCCCCGAGAGCAACGGGCCAAACTTCCGGCGGTACTTGGTCTTGCTCGCCGTCAATGACAACGCGCCCAGCGTCCGGCCGTGGAAAGCGCCGAAGAAGGCAAGAAAGCGATAGCGGCCGGTGGCGTAACGAGCTAACTTCAGCGCCCCTTCGACGGCTTCGGCCCCCGAGTTGGTGAGGAGCACCTGCCAGGGTCCGTGGCCGGGGGAAAGGGAAGCTAGTTTCAATGCCAGTTCGGTATACAGAGAATAGTAGAACTCGGAGCCACACAGGTGAATCAATCGGGCGGCCTGGTCCTGGATGGCTCTGACCACTCGAGGGTGGCAATGGCCGGTGGCAGTCACGGCAATGCCGGCAGCAAAGTCGAGAAAGCGATTACCATCCACGTCGATTACCATGCAGCCCTGAGCGTAGTCGGCGACCAGCGGGTAGTCGCGGGGCAGTGAGGGCGAAGTGACGCGCCTGTCGGCTTCGATGAGGGCCCGCGCCTTCGGCCCGGGAAGCTCCGTGCTGATCTGAGGTTGATAATTGTTCATACTAATCTCCATGGACGATCTGTCCGTCAAAGATGGTCATCACCACCTGGGTCTGGGCTATCTCCATCAGGTCTATGACAAAGATGTCGCGGTCGAGGACGATGAGGTCCGCCAACTTGCCGGGGGTGAGGCTGCCCAATTCTGCCTCTCGGCCGCTGACCAGTGCACCCCCCATCGTGTATCCCCAGACTGCTTCGGAAACAGTAAGACACTGCTCAGGATACCAGCCGCCCGCTGGCGTACCATCGCGCCTCCGGCGCGTGACGGCAGCGTGGATGCCCCACATCGGGCTGGGGGCGGCCGTAGGGCAATCCGAGCCGAGAGCCAATCTCACTCCGGCCTCCAGCATATCCCGAAAGCGCCAGCCAAACCGCGCACGCCGGCCAACCGAGGCCTCAATCATGGGAAAGTCATCCGTGATGTGGACAGGCTGGACGGAGGCGACGATGCCCAATCGAGAAAGCCGGGCTATGTCTTCAGTCTGGATCATCTGAACGTGCTCGATTCGGTGGGGAGCCACAGGCGGCGCTGTGATTGAGTGCTTCTCACCTTCCGCCAGCCGCTCGAAGACGCTTAATACTTCACGGTTAGCCCGATCCCCGATCGCATGGATGGCCACGGATAGTCCGGCGTTATCGGCGCGTCGGACGACCTCGGCCAATTCCGCCAGTGGTATGAGCAGGAGGCCGTAGTCGGCGTCTTCGTATCGCTCCAGCATCCAAGCCGTGCGAGCCCCCATGCTTCCGTCGGCGAAGAGCTTCAGGTGTCCAATACGAAAATACGAGTCGCCGAACCCGGTGCGCAATCCCAAGGAGATGGCCTCGTCGAGTTGTTCGCCTGGGAGATCCATCCATACCCGCAGGGTCAGTTCACGCGCCGCGTGTAATCGCTGCCACGCGCGGAAAGCCGGGAGGCCATCGGCGCCGCCCATGATGCGATAGTCATGGACGCCTGTCAGACCCATGCGGTGGAGGGCTCCAAATCCGTCCCGCATCGCCTGGACGGTCTCTTCTTCGGTCGGCTGAGGAATCACATCGCTTACGAGATTCACAGCCAGTTCGCGGAGCACGCCCGTCGGTTGGCCGGAGGCATCGTGGTCAATGACCCCGTGGGCCGGTGCTATTGTGTCGCCGCTAATAGCCGCCTTCTGAAGGGCAAGCGAGTTGGCCACGGCCAAGTGCATGTCAATGCGCCAGAGGATGACCGGATGGTTGGGAGCCGCGTCGTCGAGATGCGTCCGGTTGGGTATCTGCGCGCTTGGCCAGCCGGTCTCGTTCCAGCCTTGGCCTAATATCCATTCCCCAGGTCGTACTTTGCTCGCCGCCTGCGTCACTCGCTCACACAGTCCCTGAAGAGAAGCAGTATCCGCCAAGTTAAGCCAGCGACCGCTGAGCGCCCAGTGCCAGTAGTGGAAATGGGAGTCTATCAAGCCTGGCAACACCCTGCGTCCACCCAGGTCAATCTGCCGGGTGTCCGGCCCAGCCAAGGCGCGGATGTCAGCATCTGCTCCCACGGCCAGGATGCCTTTGTTGCCAATGGCGACGGCGGTGGCATGAGGGATATTCGGATCTTGAGTAGCGAGCTTGCCGTTGTAAAGGATCAGTTTGGACATATCACACCCAAAACGCTTTCTCCAGATCGGTAAACTCTCCAACCGGCCCTTCGAACTTGTTGCGGCCCAACTCCAGGACATAAACATAGTCGGCGATCTTGAGCGCCTGCCGAATCTCCTGATCCACCAGCACGAGAGTGATGCCGTCGTTGTCCCGCAGCCCGGCCAACATGCGATACACCTCGGCGGTCAACTGCTTGGCCAGCCCGGCGGTCGGTTCGTCCACCAGGATCACCTTGGGTTCGGTCATCAATGTGCGGCCGAGTTCCACCATGCGCTGTTGTCCACCGGATAGTGCACCGGCTCTTGACTTGCGGCGATCCTTTAGCGCAGGGAAGCGCTCGTAATTCTCCTCCAACTTATGTTGCAGGCGGCCCTTATCATCTCGGAACGTCCATGCTCCCAGTTCCAGGTTCTCCTCCACCGTCATCCACGGAAAGACACTGGGTTGCTGTGTGATGTAAGAGAGGCCCATGCGGATGCGCTGGTGTGTCGGGACGCCGATCAGGCTGCGACCATCGAGCGCCACCTCGCCTGAGGCTGGGGTCAGGAAGCCATAGATGGCTTTGAGCAACGTTGACTTGCCCACGCCGTTGGCGCCCAATACCGTCGTGATCTGTGCCTGGCGAGCGACCAGACTCACACCCTGGAGAATGTGAAGGTCCTTGAAGTAGCCGACGTACAGTGCGCGTACCTCGAGCAGGGGCGGAGATCCTCCGTTACGCTCACGCTGCTCAGTCATTCCGCTCTGCCTCCGCCGCCGAGGGGGCTGACTCCTCCTCACGGCCCAGGTACGCCTCAATCACGACCGGGTCATGGCGCACCGTCTGGGGCGGGCCATCTGCGACCAACCTGCCCCAGTTGAGCACCAACAGACGCTCGCTCAGGGCGAAAATCGTTTCCATCTCATGGCTGATGATAATGAAGGCCTTGCCTTGCTCGTGGACGGTCGTGATGAATTGCCAGATCGTCTCCCGAAGTTTGGGATGGACTCCCGCAAAAGGCTCGTCGAGGATAATCAGTTTGGGGTCCAGCATAACCACGCGGCCGAGTTCGAGCAACTTCTGCTGCCCGCCCGACAGGCTGCGGGCATACTCGCTCGCCAGATGATCGAGGGTCAAAAAGGCGAGCACTTCCAATGCCCGATGGTGGAAATCGCGCTGACGCGCCGCCGGGTGCAAGGCCATGGCCGGCACCAGCATGTTCTCCAGCACAGTCATGCGCCGGAAGGCGCGCGTGACCTGGAAGGTGCGGCCAATGCCGCGCCGGGCGATCTCGTAAGGCGGCAAGCCATCAATTCGCTGGCCGTCGAGCCAGACCTGGCCGCGGCTGGGTTTGTGGACGCCATCCAGCACGTTGGTCAGTGTCGTCTTGCCGGCCCCGTTGGGGCCGATCAGCCCGATCAACTCATTGCCGCGCACGTTGAAGGTGACGCCGTTCAGCGCCTGGGTTCCGCCGAAGTTCTTGCAAACGTCCTGCACGTCGAGATCGATCATTCCGCCCTCATCTCTTTCGGTTGGCGACTGGCGACAGTCGCCTCACGCGCCCGCCGCAGGAATAACCTGTCAATGATGGGGGTGAGCAGGCCGTTCTGGGCAAACCGCAGAGTGAACATCAGCAGCAGGCCGAAGGCGGCATAACGCCAGGCCCCGAATTCAATATGCAGCCCCAGGATATTGATCTCACGGAGCAGTTCCAAAGCCATGCGGCTGACGATGGCCCCGGCGGCTGCTCCGAGCGGGCTTTCCATGCCTCCGATGACCGCCATAGCGACGATCAGCGACATCTGCAACAGTTCCATAGTGTTGGGAGTGATAATGCCCACTTGATGATAGAAAACAGCCCCGGCCAGCCCGACAATCATGCTGGTGATTACGAAGACCGTGATCTTGTAGCGAACCACGTTCACGCCCATCGCCGCCGCCGCATCCTCGTCCTCGCGCATGGCGCGCATGAACAACCCAATACGCGAGCCCGTCAGCCAGTACATCAGCGCCAGCGTACCCAGCAGCAGGCCGAGGGTGATGTAGTACTCGCCCAGCGCGGTGATGCCCTCATGCAGCGGCGCCAGTTCTAGCCCGTTGCTTCCGTCTGTATATTGGAATTCAGTGAGCACGACAATGCGCAGGATTTCCGAGAAGGCGATGGTGAACAACGCCAGATAGGCGCCGCGCAGTCGCAGGCACAGGAGACCAATGACCAGACCGGCGGCGCCTGCCAGCAACGTGCCGATGACGATGCCGACAAGCGGGCTTGTCCCCAGGTCCCGGCCCAGCAGCCCGCTGGTGTAGGCACCGATAGCCATCAGGGCCATGTGCGCGAAGGAGAACTGGCCTGCAGTCCCGGCCAGTAGCGACCAACTGGAGGCCAGGATGGCGTAGAAGAAGGCCCCGGTCACCACCACCATCTGGTAGGGGAACCGGTTCAGGTACAGCGGAGCCGCGACCAGCAGCGCGATAAGCGACCCCGCTGCTACCCAGCGACGGTCTGGGCGAAGACTCACGATTCCCTCCCGAACAAGCCCCTTGGCCGCAGGAGCAACATTACGGCGAAGATGACCAATCCGAAGGCTGTCTTGTAGGAGGCGCCTTTGCTGGGGTCGGGATAGCAGCCCGCGCCCAACGCCTCGACCACGCCGATGATCAACCCGCCGGAGAGCGCGCCGGGAACAGAGCCCAGGCCGCCGAGAACGATAATGACAAAAGAGCGCACGGCCGCTGTCGCTCCCACCCAGGGCACCCAGGTGAAGACAGGGACCAAGGCCGCGCCCGCCATGCCGGCCAACATCGTGCCGAGGCCAAAGGCTAGAGTGTTCATGGTCAGAGGGTTTATCCCCACCACGGCCGCTGCTTGCTTGTCCATGCTCACCGCCCGTAAGGCCTTGCCCAGCCAGGTGCGATTGAGCAGATACAGCACAGCGGCCGTCAACAGGATGCTGACGGCCGCTGCCACCAACCGATTGGGGAGCAAGGATACCGGCCCGAGAGCAAGGACACGCGCTTGCGTGAAGGCGGGCGCTTTCTGCGAGAACGGGCCAACGGCGGCCAGTACCGTGTACTCCAGGAAGAAACCGAATCCGAAGGTGATCAGAATGGCGTACTCGCCCGCCCGCTCGATTCGCCCCAGGTGCATTGGGCGCAAGAACAGTCGCTCGAAGGCAAGGCCGGCGAGCAGGGTTGCCAGCCCAGCCACCGGAACGCCGACGATGGGGTTCAAAGGGACGAACCATTGCAGGAAGTAGTACGAGACGTAGCCGCCCAGCATGTAAAACTGACCGTGGGCAAAGGAGACGACACCCTGGATGGAGTAGATGAGTGTCAGGCCGACGGCCATCAGGGCGTATATGACGCCGATGGTCAGGCCATTGGTGGCTTGGTTGGCCACGTAGCCCATGTTGGTGACACACAGGTTGTCGGGATTCAGGATGGCGAACAGGCCATACAGTTCAACGGCCGCCAACATGCCTGTGCCGCCAGCCCAATACCAGCGCCTCAGGTCAGGAGTGAGGCGCCAGAGCAGCGCGAGCAGCAGGGGTCCCAGGGTAAGCCCGGCCAACCCGCCCACAAACCGGGCTGGCGCGTCGTCCAGCCCCTTTCGGCGATAGAGGCGAGGCAGACCCCAGGCACCAAGTGCAGCCCAGGCTGGCCCGGCACATAACAACCAGACAACGACGACCGGATGTATTTGCATAAGCAAGTCCTTGGGCAAATTGCCTGTCAGGTTTTGGAATGTAAGGCGTGAAGTACAGTATTTACGCCTCACGCCTTACATTTCTACACTTTACAATCAAACTCTACGGTGTTGTTCCATAGGGAACAATCGATACGCCGTGCGTCTGATAGGCTGGAGGCCAGATGACAGCCGCGTCTTTCCAACTCTGGTTGGGCGCGAAGTACTGCATCACCAGGATGAGCACATCCGGCCACTGGTGCCACATGTAGGTGGGTACACTTCCATCTGTCGGCAGCGGATTCTTGCTGGTGTACGGGAAGTGGTAGCGGCCCTGCGCCAGGGTGATGTCAGTATCCTCCAGCGCGGCAATGAGAGCCTTGGATTCGGTCGTGCCCGCCCGCGTAATGGCGTCAGCCAACATGAAGACAGAATCGTAGGCTGAAAACGCATAGGAGGGGACTTCGGAGTTGAAATCCACACTGTACGCCTCAGCTACATGCGTGGTCATGTCATTGTACAGGCTGGGTGGCTGACCGAGGTATGAGAAAGCGTAGTAGTTCCCATTGGGCACGCTTTGCCAGAACTCGGGGGCGATGGCGTCCGTGCTGGCAGCGCCGACCGTCTTTGCTGACGGCGCTATGCCCAAGTCAACCATCTGCTGTTCAAGGTTATAACCGGCCTGGCCGGTCACGGCCACGCGGATGGAGTCCGGCGGCGGGTTTATGGCCTGGATGCGAGCCAGGATAGGCTGCAAGTCTTGGGCGTTCGGTTCCACGAAGATGGCGTCGAGAACTTTGACACCGGCTGCTTCGAAGAACACCTTGTCCGACTCGACCTGCCCGGTGCCATAATCCGTGTTCTCGGCAATGATCACCACGTTCTTGGCTCCAATCGCCGCCGTCCAGTCGGCTGCGATGCGGCTGTTCATGGTCGAGGCCGGAGCAATCCGGAAGACTTCTGGATATCCGGTTTCAGTGATGGCGTCGGACCATGTCTCTGCAAAGAGAGCGGGAATGCCATACTTGTGCGCCACTTCGAGCTCAGCCAGCGCCACGGCACTGTGGGCCTCGCCGACGATGGCGATGACATGTTCCTCGTTGATCAGGCGTTCAGCGACAGCCGTGCCGCGTTCCGGCAACCCCTCGGTGTCCGCAAAGATAAGCACTAAGGGCTTACCAAGCACGCCACCCTTAGCGTTAATGTCCTTAACTGCCAGGTTCATGGCCCAACTCATGGCGATACCGTACCCCACGGAACCAGGTGCGGACAACGGTCCAACGCCGCCAATGCGGATCGTCCCCGCCTCGGCGGCAGGCGGTGCGGCCGCGGTCACCTCGACCGGCACCTCCACAATAACTTCCTTCGTGACCTCCACTTGGACGGTCTGGGTTACAACTTGGGGCTGGCAGGCGGTCGCGAGCAAGGCGAGGACGGCCAGCGCTGGCCAGAATAGACGTGAAATACGTAACATGGTTCTTCTCCTTTTTGATATTGGATATATGTAGTTAATCGGCTATGTCGAAAATGCGAGTGAGGCTTATCTGCAGTCGTTCGAATGTCGGCCCTCCTTTCACTACTAGTCCGATAACCTGGCCCGCCAACCTATCAGGGTAGGAGATTGTCAAATGAGTTCCTTGACAATCACGACCAATGAGACAGTTTTGGAATTAAAACAGAGCGCCCGTCTAGTTGAGACGGGCGCTCGAAGAGTCCAGGCAGGGCGCGCTTGCCCAGGGTGGCTGATTCATGCAATCATCCTGTGGCGTCGGATACATTCGGATCGGTCTTTCGGCGGTGAGCGTTCGCACCCAACGCGGACGAAATCTGGCGAGCGGCGTCCACGACCTTTGGGGACAGGTGAGTTTCCAACTCTTCACGCGATATGCGAGCGCCGGGAACGGAGATATTGATTGCCGCCACCACTTGCCCCTCGGATCCTCTGACCGGCGCTGCGACTGAGCGCAACCCGGCGGCTAACTCTTCGTCGTTGACGGCATACCCTTGCTGACGCACCTTGTTCAGTTCGGTCACAAGCGCGTCGAGACAGGTAATGGTGTTCGGGCCTCTCTTCGGGTAGGGCCCCTCACCCAGCAAAGCGCAGAGTTCCTGGCGGGATAGGTCTATCAGTTGGGCCTTGCCCATCGAGGTGCAGTAAACCGGCAGTCGAGAGCCGCGCTGCAAATTGACGCTGATGATCTGCTGCGTGGCGTTCCGCGCGACGTAGAGGGCTTCCGCGCCATCGCGGATTGACATGTTCGTCGTCTCACCACACGCGTCCGACAAGGACTTCAGATAGGGCTGAGCAATCTGAGCCATTTCCAGGCTGTTGAGCGCAGTGAAACCGAGCTGGAGCACCTTCAGACCAGGGCGATAGCAACGGGTCTCTGGATCGCGTTCGAGATACCCGAGCGCTTCCAGCGTGGACACTGCCCGGAAAGCTGTGCTCTTATTAATCCCGGTGATTGCGACGATCTCGGTCAAACTGAGTGAAGGCCTTTCAACTGTGAAGAGTGCCAGAATTTCGAGTCCGCGCGTCAGAGCTTCTATGTTGTAGCGAGACGCAGGCATATTATGTTGTCTTCTAGTAGGATGGTTTTATTGAATAAAACTTAGTTTCTATAAGTGAAATTGATACTAGCACAGATGCGAGGTTGCTGTCAAGCCTCGTTGCAGCCAGACAATCCGAGATAACGATTACGGCACACACCTCGTGGTCGACATCCTGTTGTGTGACCCAGCTCAGCAGGGAGCTTTTTATGCTTGCGGACGAGGTTACCTGGACTTCGGTGATCGTGGGGTGTTGGTGACGGTGATTGTCCGATTCCCTGCCCGCAGGGTGGCCGAGAGTTGTATGAGGGCCGAGAGATCAGCACAGGCCGGGGCGATGCCCATGCCGTCCACGATGAAGTCCCCGCCAACCTGCATAATGTCACCAATGGGGCGGTAGAGGCGCTTTGCGCGCCACACTAGCCGTGCGATGGCCAGTAGCGTGCGCGAGCGGATGACCATCCCCTTGCCTAACCCGAATGCGAAATATGCTTCCCCGGTCACATCCGAAAGAACCGGAAAAGGCAGTTCCAATTCGCGCGCGAAAGCGGTCAATGGTTTCAAGCCGACTGCGGCGATGGCCAGTACTTCGGCGTTCAATTCCCGAAAGGCCGGGTAGGAGTGCCGCAACTGCGACACGTGCGCCCTTCAAGGCAGTCAGCCAGGGTGGCGTATGAAGTCGAGCAAAACGATCCGCCCGCGGAAATCGGCGAGCGCAACCTTCAGCCCGGCGACCGAGGGTAGCGCGAAATTGGGCGCGCGTTGGTTGATCAGTTGCGAGACAGATGTGGCCTGCACAGTGATGCACTTAGGCCACGATCATGGCGCCGATTCTCTCGCCTGCAAGACAGCCCTGGCCTGCGTTCGTAGTTCGGCGCGGCGAGCCTGGTAATCTTCATCGGACACTTCGCCCCGCTCGTGGGCCTCGTCCAGCGCGGCAATCACATTCAGGACAGACTGTGCCGTGCCCGGCCAATCCTCTTGCTCGATATCTTCTTCTTTTTTGTCGGAAGAGCGCCGCCACCACCAAACCCCAAGGCCAATCATCGCCAGCCCCAACAACCCTCCGCCCACCGGAATCCCCCAGCGGCTGGCAAGTGTGTTGGGAGCCAGAGTCTGTGCCTGATCCATTGTGCCCCTGATCTCTTCAGACACACGATAGACAGGCTCACCGGCCAGCGTGACCGCCAACGACTCGCCCCGTACCAGGGCGCTGACAGCATAGACGTCGAACACCGCGTCTGGCGCCAATTCTCGCCTCCTCGCCTCCGCCAGGCCGTTTCCCGTCAGAGTCACACCGGAGTCGGCGCGCGTCATCACGTTGGCCGCCGCCACCGGGTAGTTAACGGGGTGAGAAATTGCCATGCCCGACGAATACGGCAGGGTGTAGGTAAGCATCACTTGCGTCGTCTCCTCACCGGGCAACACCGCGCCTGTGTCGGCAAAGCCATCCGGCGTGACGATGAAGCGCGAACCTGAGTCGTCGCGCTCAAACTTCACTTTGTTAGCTCCGGCAGGAAGAGTAAATTGGAGGGTGGCGGTTTTGCCATCAGCCAGAGTCAGGCCGCCGACGATGGCGCGATCCGTTGGGTTGGACAGGATATAGATTTCGTTGACGATGACTTCGTCGGGGCCAAAGTCGAGAAGTGTGTGCAGTTGCGAGATGTAGACCGAGGTGGCGTCAGATGCGGTTTCATAGATGGTGACCGGCAGGGTGACTTCTTTCATCCCCAACCGGACTTCGCCCGGCTCGGAAAAGAACGTCACGTCGTTATACGCAAGCATGGCGGTAAACACCCAGCCGTCTTTCATAGGCACATCGTCGAAGCGGAACGCACCAGCAGAGTCGGCGACGCCATCCAGCATTACTGTCTCGCCATTTTCATCCCAAGCGTGGAGCATAAGGGCAAGGCCGCCGGGGATTTTCCCACCTTCAGTCCCGTTGACAATTTGCCCGGTAACCGTGCCAGTGCGATCCGCACCGGGCGGCGTCTCGGTCTGGGCAGAAGCATATCCGGCGAATTGCAGCAACAAAAACGAGAGGGCAAGGGCAGAGAACAGCTTGGTCATGAGGCAAGCATAGCCTCCAGTTTCAGAGGTGCGCCGCAGAGCGCGCAAAATTTGTTACCTGTGTGAACAATGCCATGACACTGCGGGCATACTGTCTTCAGGGCAGCGCCGCACTGCGGGCAGAACTTGCTGCCAACAGCAACCGACGCCTGACAATGGAAACACGTCAGCGTCCCGGATGACTTGCGTCTTGCTCGCACGGCGCGGACAGCGGCTTCAATTTCGGCATCCCAATTCGGTGGTGGGGCCTCGGCGGCCTGGAGTGCTTGAGCCGCCTCGGCCATGAGTCGCTGGCGTAGCGGGGTGTAGTCCTCTTCTGTGATCTTGCCGGTGCGAAAATCGAAATCCAGATCGCGCAGAGCGATGAGGGCATCCCGCTTCTCCAACACCGGCGCGGGGTGATCCTGTTCGGCTTGGGTTTCCTGTTTGCGCCGATTGCCTTGCATAAACGGGCTGATCACGAACGGCAAGACAAGAATAGCCAGCGCCAGGCCAAGAAGAATCGATCCAATGGGCATCAGAACCTCCCTACGAAACTTTTCGCAATTCTTTTTCTAAACGTTCCAGCACTTCAGGCGGGATGTCGGTTGCCGGTGCAGAATTCGCCGAAGCAAGCGACGCGGGCCGTTTGGCTTTCCAGCTACGCAGAATTTGGGCGACAACTACCAGGCCGATGGCAACCGAAAGCGCTGGCAACAACCACACGAACGAGGTGAACCCACTGCGGCGCGGCTCGGCCAACACCCGTTCGCCATATTGCTCGACAAAATAGGCAATCACTTGCTCGTCAGTCCAGCCCGCTGTCAACTGGTCTTTGATCTGCGCCCGCCAGTCCTGGCAGGCTTTCGTCTCACACACATCCAGCGGCGTGTTCGGGCAGACCGGGCAGTACAGTTGTTTGGCCACCCGGTTCACGTCGTCGTCGGTCGGGTAGAGGGTCCCGTCCTGGGCATAAACCACAGCCACGGCGACAAAACTGGCAACAATCGTCAGAAGGGAAAGGATAAGCTTGCGTGACATGTTCAACTCCTGGCAAATGGCCGGTTGCTAACGGCTACCCGCCAACCGGCGCAGGCGACGGGCGTGGGACTTCGGGTCGTAACACATACGACTGCACCCGTTTGTCTTCCAGCGATGTCCAGGCGGCGATGAGCGTCCCAATGATGAAGGTCAGGCCGCCCGCCCACACCCAGTTGATCAACGGGTTGACGTAGATTTTGAAAGTAGAAGAGTCCAGGCTGATCTCATTCCATCCGACGAGCAGGACATAGACGTCTTCTCCCGGCGTGGAGTAAACGGCCGGCACGGTCACCGGCTGTTGCTGGGTGATGAAGAAGTCGCGGCGCGGCTGGAGCGTCAGGATATACTCGCCATCGCGGTACAACTTCGCCGTCGCTTCTACAATCTCACGGCCATCCGAACCGGGATACACACGCAGGTTCTCGAAGGTCAAGGTATAGTTTTCCACGGCCAGGCTCTGCCCCACGCCGACCGTCCCTTGCGTTTCCGCCTTGAAGAATTCATCGCCGACGACGCCGAGGGCCATCATCACCACGCCGAGGTGGATGATGTAGCCGCCATAGCGCCGCCGGTTGCGTGACAGAAGATGGGCGAGCGCGGCCAGAAAGTTCTCACCCTGGCTGTGCATACGCGCCCGTGTCCCGCGCCAGAATTCCAGCAATGTCGTCAGCGCCACGAACGACACCAGCCACAGCCCGAAGAGAGCGAGCGGGTACGGGTGTCGCGGCCAATGGACAAGGGTAGCGCCAACCGTGGCGATGGTTGAGCCAATGAATGGGATGAGGAGCGCTTTGCCCAACTTTGCCGCCGCCTGCTTGCGCCAGGCAAACAGCGGCGCGACGCCCATCAACAGCACCAGCGCCGCGAACAGCGGCCCGGTGACTTTCTTGAAGAACGGCGGCCCGACCGTAATCTTGGTGCCGGTCACCAATTCCGAGATCATCGGGAAGGTCGTGCCCCAGAGCACAGCAAAGGTGATGCCCAGGAAGAGCAGGTTCTGAAGCAGGAAGATGGACTCGCGGGAGAGGAAACTATCCAATTCGTGTTCCGCTTTGAGCGTGCCCAGCCGTTTGAACATCAGCAGGAGTGAGCCGAGGAAGGTCACGCTGACAAAAATCAGGAATGCCGGCCCCATCGCCGACTTTGAAAACGCATGCACCGAGCCAATCACACCGGTGCGGGTGATGAACGTACCGAACAGCGACAGGCTGTAGGTCAGAATGATCAGCACAATGTTCCACACTTTCAACATCCCGCGCTTCTCGTGGATCATCACCGAATGCAAGAAGGCCGTGCCAGTCAACCACGGCATGAGCATCGCGTTCTCCACCGGGTCCCAGCCCCAGTAGCCGCCCCAGCCCAACACGTCGTAAGCCCAGCGCCCGCCGAGCACCAAACCGATGGAGAGGAAAAGCCAGGCCACCAGCGTCCAGCGGCGCGTCGTGCGAATCCATTCGTCCTCACCAGCTTTACCCGTTATTAACGCAGCGATGGCGAACGCGTAGGGAATGACAAAGCCGGTGAACCCGATGTACGTCGTCGGCGGGTGGCCGATCATGCCGAAGTGCCGCAACAAAGGATTCAATCCTTGACCGTCTTGCGGAACGAAAGCCATCGTCCCCCCTGGTTGAAAAATGGCGGTGATGATTTCGCCGGTCGCCGGGTCGTGCCACAAACGGGCAAAGGGGTTGGTGATGAACAGCGACAGCCCCACAAAGAAGGCCAGCGTCCCCATCGTGACAAAGATGACGTAGGGCATCAACTCGCGGTCGCGTTGCCATTTACGAATCATCACCGTGGCCGCGAACCCGGACATCAGCCAGGCCCAGAACAGGACCGAACCTTGTTGCCCGCCCCAAAGCGCCGTGACACGCAGGAAGGGGGGCATGGCCCGGCTCGACACATCGGCGACGTAGGCCTGGTTGAAGTCCAGAGTCACCAATCCGTAGACGACGATGAGGACCGCCAGCGTCAGCAGAGGGAAGACGAGCAGGGCGGCATTGCGCGCGCTCTCAACAAACTGGGGGCGTTTGTTCTGCGCGCCAAAGACCGCTGCACCTGCCGCGTAGATCGCAAGCAGGAACGAAATCAGCAGGGCGAAGTAACCAAGATCGTAGAGCATCTAAAACTCCTTCCTATTCACGGCGTCATAGCAGGCAAGGTTCGATCTCGCCATGCGTCTCATGATCGCGGCCCGCTCTCGTAGCGAGTCGGGCACTTCAACAACAGGGTGTCGGCGTGGAAGGTGCCATCCTCGCGCAACTGCCCATCCATAATGGCCTGCGCCTCAGGCCGCATCAAGTCGGGTTGGGGGCCAAGATAGTGAACGTTGAGTCGGGCCGCCTGCGGGTTCCTCACGGCCTGGGCCAGGGCTTGCGCCAGGCCACCGGCGGCCTGAAGCGACGCTGGCGAATCAGACACCTGAGCGACAGTGAAAGTCAATTCGAGCGCTTGAGCATCGTATTGGATAGACTCGCCCACCACTGCGCCCGACAGGCGAACGTTCTTGCCAACAACGGTTGAGCCTCTGCCTCGAAGTTCCTCAACAGTCAGGTAATATTGCGCAGTCGAAAGGGTGGTGGTCGCGATGAGATAAACCACTGCGCCGAGGATTAGCGCACCGCCGATGAGGAACTTCATCCGCACGCGACGTGGGCGGTGAAGCGTATGGGTCGTTGACCGAGAACTTTCAACGATGTCGTTATTGCTCATTGAGCAACTCCTCGATCTTGTTATCGAGTTGCGGCGCCTTGAGCGGGCCAATATAGACGCCGCGCAGCCGCCCGGTTTTGTCCACGTAAAATGTCTCCGGCACGCCCTGAATACGATAGGCCTGGGCGATGCGCGTGCCGATGTCCGGGCCGTTGAGGTAGGTGATGTCGAACTCGTCAATGTAAGCCAGGGCTTCCTTCTCAGTGTCCACCCAGTCCACGCCGATGAACACCACGCCCTTGCCCTCATACTTCCGCCACGTCTGTTCGAGATAGGCCGCCTCCTCACGGCAGGGCGGGCACCACGAAGCCCAGAAGTTGACAATCACTACCTGGCCGCGCAATTGGCTGAGCGCGACCGTTTGCCCGTCGAAGCCGGTGAGGGTGAAGTCTGGAGCCATGCCGGAATCACGCGGGCCGTTCGCGGCTCGCGCCAGGCCCCAGCCCAATAGCGCAATCAAGCCAAGCACGAGCAAGGCCGCCGCCCAGCGCCCAACCCGGCCCCACATCCCCGGTCGCGCCGGAAGGTCAGTGGCGGCTGTCCCTGTTTCTGTAACGATGCTCATCGTCCTTTCTCCTTTTCAGCGCGCGCTTTCGATAATTTTCGCAATCTCGGCCTCGTCCATATAACCGAGCCGGCGTTCGACAATCACCCCCTCGCGGTCAATGAACAGGCTCGTCGGCGTGCCCGTCACTTCATAGAGGCGTGTCACCCAACCTAGCTCATCCAGCAATATGGGGAAGGTGAGGCCAAACTCATCGCGGAAAGCTATCGCCGCCTCGCGCGTTTCCATCACATCCACGCCGAGTACGACCCACTCGTGGCTGGCATGCTTCTCGGCCTGCGATTGCACGCCGGGCATCTCGGCGCGGCAAGGCTCACACCATGAGGCGAAGAAGTTGAGCAACACCCGATGCCCACGATGCGCGCCTAATGTCGCCGTCTCGCCGTCCAACGTCGTCAGTTGAAATTCCGGGGCAACATCGCCTGGAAAGGCGCCAATGTTTGGTTTGGCCCTGGCAAGTATTTCGGGCTTGTCTATCCCCGCCGTCTGCAGGGGTGGGCCCCACAGCCACCAGCCAATTGCCAAACCAAGTACCAGCGCCCCGGCAAAGATCAACCCGGCGGCGCGCCGCTGGGTTAATTCCTGTATCCGAAGCACGGTGTCGTTCACGGAAGGGCGAGGCTGATTCACAGGAAGAGACCAAAGAACCGATACCAGTACGCGCTCATGATCGCCATGAAGTTGCTGAACACCAACAGCCCCATCATGACGAGCATAACGCCGCTCACCGTTTCGACCAGCCGCGCCTTCCTGTTCAACTTCCTCAGCCAGCCACGCGCCTGCTCAAGCGCCAACGCCGACAGCATAAACGGCACGCCCAAGCCGAATGAGTAAGCCGCGAGCAACAACGCTCCTTGCCCGGCGGTGGCGCTCGCCGCCGCCAGTGTGAGGATGCCCGAAAGCACGATGCCCACGCACGGCGTCCAACCGGCAGCAAAGATCGCCCCAATGAGCAGTGAGCCAATGTAGCCTCGCTGTCGGCCAATCATCGAGAAATCGGCCTGAAATGTTCGGTTGAGAATCGGAATGTTGAACAGCCGCAGGGTGTGCAGGCCGAGTACGACCAATACGATCCCGCCGACCTTTTGCACAAGGGGCATGTTTCGCAGCAACGCAAAGCCGATCAGTCCGACCGACGCGCCGACAGCGGTGAACACCAGCGTAAACCCAAGCACGAACATTAGCGCATGGGCCACGACCTTGCGCCGCTCGCCTACCAACTGCCCATCCGCCCCGATCGTTGCGCCGGAGAGATACCCGAGATAACCCGGCACGAGCGGCACTACACACGGCGAGGCGAAGGAGAGCAGGCCGGCTCCAGCGGCGATGGCGATTGAGATCGGCTCTGGCATGGCCGCCTCAGCCCTTCTTCTCGCCTGAGGGAAGTTGTGGCGGCTGAACATTCGCCGCCGGGCTGTGTGGATGATGAGTCGGGTGAGAATGCCCGGCGTGATCATGGCTCATCATGTTCTTCATCATCAGCAAGTGCAGGGCCGGGCATAGCAAGAGAATGCCGAAGAAAACCACACTGTTGGCCGGTATCTTGAATACGAATACCGCCGCCAGCGCCACCAGCGGGATCAAACAGCAGGCCAGCATAATCAGGATGTGCTTTTTGTTCATGTTCATTGTCGGGTCACTCCATTTGAAACGTGAGAGGTCAAAGGGAAAGTGTCTCTCCCGTTTTTGACGGGATTTATGGGTGTCACCCTGAGCGAAGCGAAGGGTCTCTGGCTGGTTGCGCCGAGATTCTTCGCTTTGCTCAGAATGACAGGGGCGCTTTCCCGTTAAAGCCGGAAGAGCCGGGAAAGTTTATGGATAGAACGCCGCCACTTCCTCCAGCGCCTTTTCTGCAATCGCCTCATCCGCCGTCAGCCAAATGACGAGGCTGCCGGATTGAAAATAGAAATGCCGCTGGCCCATTCCGGCAAGTTCATAAATTGCGCGCCCATTGATCTGGCGCCCATCCAGCGGCGTGAAAGGTGAGCGGCCCTCGGCAATCTTGTCGGTCATCGAACGCACCATCTCGGCGGCCATCAGATCCGCCGGTACACCCGACACCCACAACGTCACCGCACCCTGGCCATAGATTGCCATCGCGCCGGAAATCAGCGGAAACTCTTTGCCGTGCAGGCGGGTCACTTCGGCGACGGCTTCCACCCCGACGGTATTTCGGGCCAGCGGCACACCGGCCACTGAATCGGGCACAGTGACTGGGCCGGGGTTTGCCAGCAGTTGCGAGAATGTCAACCATCCCCCTGCGCCCGCCGCCAAGAGAGCGCCGCGGGCGCTTAAGAGGATCGGGCCGAGGCGGCGCAACATCTTACGGCGACAGCTCCCACTCAAACATACGTGAGGCCGCGCCCGCATCCCGGATGGTCAGCGTCAACTTCTTTACGCCGTCAAGCAAAAACTTGCCATCCGCCGTTTTCGTCGGGAACGTCAGGGTACCTTCGTAGTGATGACCGCCCCCGACCGGCCAATTCAAACCTTTCACTTCCAACCCAGTGTCCGTAGCCAATACAGACTGTGCGGCCAGTTCCCACGACAGGTCAACCGAATGGGTGTTGAGTGAAATATCGAAGTCCAGGGTCTCGCCGGGTGTCGTCAGGTTGAGTGGCACGACGGCGAACTCTACCGCGCCTTGCGAATCAATTCGGGTCAAAGATTGTTCTAGCGGGAGCGCTGTAGGTTCGGTGCTGGTTTGCACACTGGTGGCCGATAGGTTTGTAGGCTCGGTAGTCGCCTCGACGGCGGAAGGGGTAGCGGCGGCCGGGGTCTGTGCGGCGGAGCACGCCGCGGTGCCTAGTGTGAGCGCAAAGAACACGAGGCCGGAAAAGAGTATTTTACGAGTCATTCGTTTGCCTCCAACGTGGCAAAAGGGGTAGGTATCCATGGACGCATGGAAAAAATCAAACAGAGCATTGCGACAATGCCGATAAGATTGGTCAATAGAACAACGAGAACGAATTCACGTCGTACTACGCTTGTATTCAGGGAAAGACTATCCCACTCTATGCCGTCTAGCCAAGCGCGATATGGCGTAATTTCGTATACGCCGTTAAGCGCGTCACATGACGTTTGTCACTGGCGGCTGTAGGAGGCACATCACAGGTTGATTTTTTGATCCCTCACGCGCCAAATGGCGTGCGGCAAAACCCGCTATTCGACGCTAGGGGTTGACCGGGCATTGGCATTAAAGTCTTCAAGATGGAGCCACGACGGATGGGTAGGAGGTGAAGATGAAGGCGCTTTCGCGGCGCGACTTTCTTAAACTGAGTGGGGCGGCATTTGCCAGCATGTTGCTACCCCGTTCGTGGCGAAGCCCGCAAGCGAACAATCCGGCAGAATGGTCGGCAGGCGTGCCGCTAGGGCGGGTGACACCCAAGCGCATCCGCCTGGTCTCGCGGCCTCACCCTGACGGTGGACGGTTGGATTACAAATACGAGGACGACGTATTGCAGGTATTGCGCAGTGTTGTCGGCATGGGCTTCTATCCGCACAACCATGTGTGGTTTGAGACACCTGATGGCTACGCCTATTCGTCGTGGGTGCAACCGGTGCGATTCGATCCGAATGAGCCTCTACCCGCTGTGTCCAGCGAAGGAATATATGTGGAACTCAGCGTTCCCTACTCCGATGCCCGGGCCGAGCCTGATCCCGAAGCGCCCCTTGTATATCGGCTGTACTACAGTTCAGCCTATCAGATTAACGACCGGGTGGCCGCCGCCGATGGCAGTGTGTGGTATCGCCTCAACGACGAGAACGGCACGAAGATGTTTGGCCGGGCTGTTCATTTCCGGCCTATCGCCGAAGAGGAGTTCGCGCCGCTCTCGCCGGGTGTGAGCAACAAATCTATTGTGGTGAGGTTGAAACAACAATCCCTTTCGGCCTACGAAGGCAAAGCTGAGGTGTTTCGCGCCCGAATCTCGTCGGGCCGCAACTACTTTGGGGCAGACGGCACTACGCTGGGCAATCTCACCCCGGCGGGCGAGCACCCGCTGTGGAGCAAACGCGCTTCGCGGCACATGAGCGGCGGCACTCGCGAGAACGGGTATGACTTGCCCGGTGTGCCCTGGGTGATGTACTTCGCCGCCAACGGCGCCGCGCTCCACGGCACGTACTGGCACAATGACTTTGGCACACCCAAGTCAGCCGGATGTATCAACCTGCGTCCGCAAGATGCAAAATGGCTGTTTCGGTGGACTCTGCCCAAAGTGCCTTACGTGCCAGGCCACCTCACTGTGCAATGGCCGGGTGGAACCAGGGTGACCATCCAGGAATGATGGGCGTAAGATGCTATGATGAAAAGTGTTTCAGGTGAGCGCTTGCTCAACTTAACTCGCCGGACATTTCTACAACTTCTGGGCTGGGCATGGACTGTTCCAGCATTTATCATTCTGCGCCAGTTTTCACAGTTCATCGGTTATCAACCGCCCGGGCCTGATCCAACCGTAATCCCGTTGGGCACACCTCAGAGTCTGCCGCCGCTTCCAGTCCACATCGAACGGGCGCGCGTCTTCCTGCAAAAGGATGAAGGCGGCTATTACGCGCTCGACAATGTCTGCACTCATCTTGGCTGCCTCGTTCACCCACAACCAGACGGTGGATTCGCTTGCCCTTGTCACGGCAGCCGCTATACTGGGGATGGGCAGGTCATTCGCGGGCCGGCGGTCCGCCCGTTACCCTACCTTGAACTTCAGTGGGACAGCGCCGGTCAGATCGTCGTTCATCGAGGCAAGCGAGTCGCCAGCACGTTCCGTCTGCCACCAACCTGATACCAAAGGGAGAAACTCTCATGTCAACGCTCACTACCGAGAAAGTCGTCGCCCCCCCAAAACGGAGCGCCACCATTACTGTTAACTGCCTGGTGCTTGGGTTCAGCCGGCATTGGCTCCTCGCCATCACCATTGCTCTGGGATTGTATGTTGGTCTGCCATGGTTAGCGCCGGTGTTCATGCGCCTTGGCTGGACAGGCGCTGGCAATGCCGTTTACGCCTTCTACTCTACTCAGTGCCATCAACTGCCACAGCGGTCGTATTTCCTGTTCGGCCCCAAAACAATGTACGCCTTGCAAGAAGTTCAGGCTGCCTGGCAGAACACCAACAATCCCATCATCCTGCGCCAGTTTGTCGGCAATGAGGCCATGGGCTGGAAAGTCGCCTGGTCGGATCGAATGGTGTCCATGTACACCAGCATCTTCCTCGGCGGCCTGCTTTACTGGCCGCTCCGCAAGCGGCTCAAGCCTTTGCCGTTTTGGGCTTTCATCCTGTTGATCCTGCCGATGGCTGTTGACGGCGGAACACACGCCGTGAGCGACGTGCTTGGACGCGGCGTCGGCCTGGGGTTCCGCGATAGCAATGCCTGGCTGGGGGCTCTCACGAATAATGCTTTTCAGGCGGCGTTCTATGCCGGTGATGCGCTCGGTTCATTCAATTGGTGGATGCGGCTGATGACGGGATTGTTGCTAGCAGTTTGTCGGAGAAATAAGCGTGAAGGTGTCTAACGCGGCTCATCTCTG
>CAYSIV010000018.1:22091-36002 GCA_964431175.1 uncultured Anaerolineales bacterium | reverse complement strand
GATCACTGGCTAAGTTGGGAACTGGGCTTCTATCTGTTCGACGGCCCGGCCTATATGGTGTGGATGCCCGGCCCGGAAGCGCTGGCGAATGACTTGCGGGCCTTCGGTCAAACGTCGCCGCGCTACATTGTCTCGCCCTCGTGGGAGTCTTTTACCGAGACCAAAGCCGCCATCGAAGCCGCCGGTTTCACCGTCGAACCAATTCAGACGACACATCGCCGTGACGGCTCACTCTCATTCACACTCTACCAAATCAAATCAAAGCCGAACTTCCAATTCTCCAATCTCTAATTCTCTAATCTCTAACTCCCGTGCGCCGCTTTTTCCCTCTCCTCGCTCTCGCCGCTCTCGTCCTGATCTTTCTCCGTCAGGCCGCTTTCACCAACCTGATCTTCGCGCGTGGCGACGCCCTCCTCTACTTTTACCCTTACTGGGATTATCGCGCTCAGTCACTGATGACTGCTCACCTGCCACTTTGGAATCCCTACCTGTTTATGGGCGTGCCCTTCCTCGCCAATTCGCAGGCCGGCGTGTTCTATCCTCTCAACTGGCCGCTCATCTTTTTCCCCGCGCCGGTTGCCGTGAAGATCAGCGTCGTCGCCCATCTCATCATCGCCGCCTGGGGCGCCTATGCTCTGGCCCGCCAAGTCTTCGAACTTGAAACACTGCCCGCCACCTTCGCCGCCGCCGTCTTTGCCCTCGGCGGTTATCTGCTCGCTCAAATCGAGCACGTTAACCAACTGCAAGGCCTCGCCTGGCTCCCTCTCGCCCTTCTCTCCACTCATAACATTTTCCATTCGCGGTTACAAACCGCTCCCACGTTACAAACCGCTCCCACGTTTAACAACCAATCATTGTTTCATTGTTCATTGCTCTCATTGTTCATCGCCCTCCAGCTCACCGCCGGCCACACCCAAACCGCCTTCATCACCTTCGCCGCCTGCGGGCTGGTCGCCCTTCAATACTCAATACTGAATACTGAATACTCAATAACTGAGCGTCTCTTGAGATTTGGGGTTTTGGGGTTTGGGATTTTCATAGCCTTTGCCCTCTCCGCCATCCAACTCCTCCCCACCTTCGAACTCTCCCGTCTCTCACTTCGCGGCGGCGGCCTGTCTCTCAACGAAGCCGTCTCGTTTTCCCTCAACCCACTCCTGCTGGGTCGCGCCCTGCTCCCTGGCTATAGCCGCACGATCTTTTCCGAATTCGTCGGCTACATCGGCGTTATCCCGCTCGTCCTAGCTGTCTTTGCCGTGCAATCCCTAATTACCAATTACAAATCCCTCGGCTCCGCTCAGGGCAAGTCTCCAATCTCTAATCTCCACCCAAAGCGTCCAATCTCCAACCCCGTTTCGCTTGCTATCTTCCTCGCTTTCATCGGCCTCTTCTTCGCCCTCGGCGGCTACAACCCGCTCTATCTTTTGCTCGCCCGCTTCGTCCCCGGCTTCAACCTCTTTCGTGTCCCCGCCCGCTGGCTCGTCCTTTGGGCGCTCGGCTCGGCGATGCTGGCGGGTCATGGCCTCCAAAGAATCTCAAATCTCAAGTCTCAAATCTCAAACCGCCAATTCGCCCTTCTCTCCCTCGCTCCCCTTCTCCTCATCTCCCTGTCTTTCATCTCCGCCCGCATCACCCCGCCCGGCGAGCTTGGCCCTATCGGCCTCCCCGCCCCGCTCGATCTCGCCCTGTGGCTTGCGCCCCTCGCCTTGTCGTTTGTCGTTTTACGTTTGACGCAACGGCGTTTGGATTTTGGGGTTTCGCCGCTCTTTGGCGGGCTGTGCCTGGGATTTGGGCTTTTGGAACTTCTGATTGCATCAACTTCACTTCCTCTCAACCACCTCACCACCCCCGACGCTTACGCCAGTATTCGTCCGGCTATGACGCAGTTGCTGGCCGCTCAAAAAGAGTCCGTTCCCCCGGCGCGCTTCCTCTCGCTCTCGGCGCTCGAATTCGATCCCGGCGACCTGGCCGAACTTCACAGCGAGTGGGATTCGCAACTGCCGCCTGAAGACGTTTACGACGCCATTATTGCCACCAAGCACAAAGAAGTGCTCTCGCCCAATCTGCCGCTCACCTGGCAGGTTCCAGCGGTGGATGGCTATGACGGCGGCATTTTGCCTTTGCGCCAGTACGCCGAGTTCGCCGCCAACTTCGGCCCCGTGCCGGCCCAAACCGATGGCCGACTGCGACAACTGCTCACAGCCGTGCCGCCCAACTGGCTCCTCAACCTCACCAACACCCGCTGGATCATCACCGACAAAACCGGCGATGCCTGGGTGGACAACGTCTTCTACGATTTGCAATTCACCTTTACTGTCACGCCGGCTGAATCGCTCGCTATCGGCCACGTTCCCAATTTTCAAGCGACGGCTCTTGGACTCGTGTTAACCCCTGACTCGGTCGGCGGCACCGCTCACATCACTTTTGCCGACGGATCAATCTCCACGCTTCGCGTCCAATTCTCTAATCTCCCCTCCCAACCCGCCCTCCGCCTTCATTTCGACCATCCCTCAAGAGTCACCGCCCTCACCCTCGCCAGCGACTCATCACTTACCGTTCGCGGCGCAAGCCTGATTGACGAACGCACCGACTCGTTTCAATCACTCACTCTTGGCCCCTACCGTCTCGCCCACTCTGGCGATGTGAAGATTTACGAAAACCTCAACGTCCTGCCTCGCGTCTTCATCGTCCCCAAACTTTGTAAGGGCGAAACATGTTTCGCCCCTACGCTTGCAGGCGCTGCCTCCGTTGTTAAATACGAAGCCGAGCAGGTCATTGTCCAAACGACAACCGACACGCCCGGCTATTTGATTCTGACTGACGAAGATTACCCTGGCTGGCTCGCCACTGTAGACGGCCAGCCCGCCGAAATCACCAAAGCCTACGGTCTCTTCCGCTCTGTCGCCATCCCGGCTGGCGCGCATACCGTCGAATTCCGCTTTGAGCCGCAAAGCTTCAAGCTCGGGGCTATAGTCACCGCTATCAGCTTGGCGATCCTGGTGGCCCTGCTCATCTTTGCCCTGCGCCCCAACCGCCAAATTCATCCTTCATAATTCTTCCTTCATCCTTTTCACACAATACTCTTCCGAATATCCTTCACATTCATCTGCAACTTCGTCTCGCCCTGCCACTCGTTCAGTTCCAGGGCGTACACCACATCCACCCGGTTCGGCATGTTCTTGAGCCAGCGCGCCTGCCGGAAGGCAATGCCCTCGACCGTGCTCTTGCCATCGGCAAGGTAAAGCTTGAGATGGCTCCCGTCCATGCCAATCGCTTTTGGATATTTCACCTCAAGGCCATGCGCCGCGAACAGCGGCGAGGGGTTGCCGTAACCGCACGGCTCCAATTGCTTCAACGCTAAAGCCAGCTCCAATGTCAATTCGCCCGGCTGGGCGTTCATATCCACTCTCAGCGCCGGACGCAAATCCAGGCCCGATAATTTTTCGGCGGCAACCTGTTGCAAACGTCTGGCCAGTTCGGGCGCGTTCTCGTTAGCCAGTGTGAAGCCCGCCGCCGCCGCGTGGCCGCCGTGCCGGATGAGCAAGTCGCGGCACGAGTCCAGGGCTTCGGTGATGTGAAATTCTTTGATGCTCCGCGCCGAGCCTTTGGTATCTGTGTCGCCGATCCGGGCCACTGCCGCCGGGCGATAAAACTCCTCGGTGAGCCGCGCCGCCGCCAGCCCCACCACCCCCTCATTGAAGCTCTCGTGGGCGGCAAACAAAAACGGCGCGTCCGGATCACCGGCCAACGCGATCTCACGCGCCTGAACCGTGATCTGCTTCGTCTGGTCCTGCCGCTCGCGATTCTGCTGATTCAACTGCGTCGCCAGCTGATTGGCTTTGAATACATCCGTCGCCGTCAACAAGTCGTAAGCGGCTAACGCCGACTCCAGCCGCCCCGCCGCGTTCAGCCTGGGGCCTAGAACAAAGCCAATGGTTCCGGCATCCGCCATCCCCGGCTTCACCCCGGCCGACTGCATCAACGACTTCACGCCTTCGCGCCGGGCTTTGTTCAGCACCTTGAGTCCGTTTCGCACCAATGCCCGATTCTCGCCCATCAGCGGCGCAAGATCAGCCACCGTGCCCAGCGCCACCAAATCCAGCACATCACTGCCGTTAATGGGTTGCGGACTTTGTCGCCGCACCAGCGCCTGAGCGATCTTGTAAGCCAGCCCGACTCCGGCCAGATATTTTTCGGCGTAGGTGTCGCCGTCGCGTTTGGGGTTGATGACGGCCAGCGCCGCCGGCAAGGCTTCGCCCACATGATGATGATCGCTGATGATCAAATCAAGGTTGATCTGCTTGGCGTGATCCGCCTCCGCCGTCGACCGGATCCCACAGTCAACCGTCACCACGAGTTTGACTCCCTCGCCCTTCAATTTGTCGAGCGCCTCATTGTTCAGCCCGTAACCCTCGTCGAAGCGGTTGGGAATATAAGGCCGGGCGTCAGCGCCCAGGGCAACCAGCACCTGCACCAACAACGCAGTGGCGGTCACTCCGTCAGTGTCATAGTCGCCGTAAACGGCAACCGGTTCGTGGTGATGGATGGCGTGTTCGAGTCGATCCACCGTCACGCCCATGTCGGTGATGTTGAACGGATCATCGTCGGCGGGCGGTCTGGCGTTGAGGAACGAGTCGGCCTCAGCCGCCGTGTGCAGGTTGCGGTTGAACAGCAGTTGGCGCAGGATGGGGTGGTAGGGGTCGAGCGCCGAATCGATTTCGGGCGTGATGGCAGGTAGTGGAAGCCAGCGCTTGGCAGGTTGAGTCATAGGCCGGATTATAGCCGACCCTCGAATCAAAGCGGGCCCCGAACTGAGGCCCGCTTCTGACTTCTGAATTCTTGCTTCTGACTTCCAGCTATGCCCAGCCCTGATTCTTGATGAAGTCGGTGAGAACGGGGATGACGACCGGCTTGCCGCCGTAGGCCTGGATGCCGCAATAGAGTTGGTAAAGCCAGACGATGATAGCAACGCAACCGAAGGTGATGGAACCACCCACAACTGTGATGATACCCAAAATCAACGCCTGCATGTTGTGAGACTTGATAAAGGGCCGATCTTTCTTGTCGGGCAGGAACAACAGAATAATAATTGGCGTTAGCGGCGACAAGACATAGGCCAATAACGCCCACAACTTATCATCGCTGGTCACTTCGCCCATTGAACCGCCACCCATCTGTTCGCTCATTGTTTAATCTCCTTATGTGAATTGTTTTTTGAAAACCGGACAACGCCGGGTTGGAGATGATTGTAACATCCTCCAAGATGATTGCAAGTCACCTGAAGTAACACCTTTTGGCGTCTTTGGATACGCTCCGATTCGGAGTACCAACTCGTCATGCTCTATGCTAAAATCTGAGCTATGCCAAAAATCGTCTTCATGGGTTCCCCCGAATTTGCCGTGCCAGGCTTACAAACTATTGCCCAGTCCGTCGTCGGCGTCCTCACCCAGCCCGACCGGCCCGCCGGGCGCGGGCGCGTCCTCACCCTCTGCCCTGTCAAACAGGCCGCCGACGAACTCAACTTGCCCGCTATCCAACCCGAACGGATGAGTGAGGCGATGGATCAACTGCGGGCCTGGGAGCCGGACCTGATTGTGGTCATAGCCTTTGGCAAGATTCTCAAGCCCGAAGTGCTCGACCTGCCCAAGCACGGTTGCCTCAACGTCCATGCTTCGCTCCTGCCGCAATTTCGTGGCGCGGCCCCCATCCCCGCCGCCATTCTGGCCGGGGAGAGCAAAACCGGGGTGACGTTGATGAAGATGGATGTCGGCCTGGACACCGGCCCGATGCTGGCCCAGCGCACCGCCCCGATCCTGCCCACCGACAGCGCCGTCCGCCTCGCCAAGCGCCTCGCCTTCCTCGCCGCCGACATTTTGCACGACCGCCTTGCCGAATATCTTGCCGGATCGCTCGAAGAGATTCCGCAAGATGAGTCACTGGCAAGCTATGCGCCGCAACTCAAAAAAGAGGACGGTTTGTTGCAGTTCAGCGACGACGCCAATGCGCTTGACCGCCGGGTGCGAGCCATGAACGACTGGCCGGGGGCGTTTGTCCAACTCAACGGCGAGCCGCTCAAAGTCATCCGCGCTCACGCCCGGCTCGACATCACCACCGCGCCCGGTCAGGTGATCAAAGTGGACAACCTGCCCGCCATTGGCGCGACAGAAGGTGTGCTGGTGCTGGACGAGATTCAACCCGCCGGCAAAACGCCCATGCCCGCCGCCGACTTCCTCAACGGCAACCCGAAGTTCATCGGCACACAACTCGGTTAACCTGCTAAGTTGCGGCGCGACGCGAAGCGGCCAAATCGCGCTACACCACCTCTAGCCCTAAAGGACACCTATGAACACCAAAGCCTTATTAGCAGAACTGATCGGAACGTTCACTCTAACCTTTATTGGCGCGGGCGCCGGGGCGCTGGCCGGTTCCAATGGGGGCGGAATCGTCGCCGTGGCTCTGGCCCACGGTGTGGCCCTCAAGAAATAAGCCTCGAATGAAGTTACCCGCTCATCTCACCCCGAACGAATGCAAGACGATAGAGCAAGCCGTTCGGGAACTGACAACCAGATTTCCGCATGAGGTTCGCTTCATCGCGCTCTTCGGCTCGAAAGCTCGTGGCGACTTCGGCCCACATTCAGACATTGATCTGCTAATCATCAGCGAAAGCGACGACTGGAAAATACGCGATGAAATTCGCAACCCTGTTTATGACGCAGACATTGAGCGAGGCACTTTCACTTCGGCCCGTGTCATCGGCTGGGAGCGATTTCAAAAATTACCCCTGACCCGCCCCGCCTTTTTTGCCAACCTGCGCCACGATGCCATCGAACTCTGGCGGCGGCCCGGCACAGAAAGCCCGTTACAACTGCCCGAACCGGCGCTAGTTCACTAACCCGCTTATGCGCCTGAGCACCGAAATTCTCGTCCTCGGCGGCGGCGCCACTGGCCTCGGCGCGGCCTGGGATGCCAGCCTGCGCGGCTTCAAAACCCTCGTCCTCGAAAAGGGTGATCTGGCGCACGGCACGAGTGGCCGCTATCATGGCCTGCTTCACTCCGGCGGGCGCTATGTGATTCGCGATCCACAATCGGCCCGCGAGTGCGCGCATGAAAATGCCCTCTTACGCAAAATCATGCCGTCGGCTATTGAAGACACCGGCGGCTACTTCGTTACCACCCCCTCCGACCCCGCCGACTACGCCGACCCATTCGCCGCCGCCTGCAAAACCTGTAGCGTCCCCGCCAGCGAAATCCCTCTCGCTCAGGCCCTCAAACGCGAGCCGCTCCTCAACCCAAACCTCAGCCGCGTCTTTCAAGTGCAAGATGCCGCGTGTGACTCGTTCGACGCTTTGCACCTGTTGGCCAAAGGGGTGAAGTCGGCGGGCGGTGATGTGTTTCTGCGCCACCGCGTCACCGAAGTTCTCAAGTCGGGCGACCGGGTGGTGGGTGTGGCCGGTGAGGCTCTCACGACGGGTGAACCGTTCACCATCTATGCCGACCTCATCCTCAACTGCTCCGGCGCGTGGGCAGGCAAAATCGCCGCGCTGGCCGGGTGCGAAGTGAAAGTGACTCCCGGCAAGGGCGTGATGATCGCCATGAACAGCCGGCTGGTCAACACCGTGATCAACCGGTTGAAGCCGCCAGCCGATGGGGACATTTTGGTTCCGGTGGGAACCGTTTCTGTCATGGGCACCACCGACACCGCCGTGCCCGACCCCGACAGGTACGCCATTGAAGATTGGGAAGTTGATCTGTTGATGGAAGAGGGCGAGCAACTTATCCCCGGATTCAAAGGGCATCGCGCCTTGCGGGTCTGGGCCGGGGTCAGGCCGCTTTACGATCCAGGGGGAGCCGACTCGCGGCAGATGAGCCGCGCCCACGCCCTGCTCGATCACGAAACCCGCGACGGCGTGGCCGGACTGCTCTCGATGGTCGGCGGCAAGTTCACCACCTTTCGGCATATGGCTCAATTGCTCGTTGATGCCGCCTGCGCCAAACTCAACGTCGAGCGCAAATGTGTGACGGCCGAGACCGTCATCGAACCGCAAGGCACAAAACTGCACCTGCTGACGAAACGCCTTGCATCTCTGGAAGGGATCGCGCAACCCGCAACCCACAACCCGGTCATTTGCGAATGCGAACTCGTCACCCGCGCCCAAATTGAAGAGCATCTTTGCGAGTCTCACTCTCCCATTCTCAACGACTTGCGCCGCGACCTGCGCCTGGGCATGGGCCCCTGCCAGGCCGGCTTCTGTGCTTATCGCGCAACCGGCATTATTCATGACACTTTGAATCTGAGCAACACCAACATCTCAGACCCCCGAAACGGAGTGAAGGGGGCCAATTCCCAACTCTTACAGTTCTTGCAGGAACGTTGGAAAGGCGAGCGCCCGGTCATGTGGGGCCACAGCCTGCGCTCTCTCGAACTCGACCTGCACATCTACCACAACATCCTCGGCGTCCAAAACCTGCCAACTGAGCGAGAGATGGAAGTCTATCCGACGGAGAAGACGAGCTAAAAAATCCCAAAAGCCCGACTTCCAAAATCCCTGTTGGCAACGTTTGGGGTTTTGGGTTCCTGGGAGTTGGGATTTACCTTATGGCATACGATCTCATTATTATCGGGGTTGGCCTCTCCGGCCTCTTCGCCGGTTGCCTTGCGGCGCGGCGCGGCAAGAAGACTCTGATTCTGGCGCGCGGCCTCGGCGGCACGCACCTGGGCACAGGCACGATTGATGTGCTGAGCGATCTCTCGTCGCTCGACACTCGACAAACGACAGCCGATCATCCTTACAGCCTGGCCGGGCCTCGCGCCCTTCGCGCCGCCCTTGACGAACTCAAAACTACCTGCGCTGAAGCGGGCTACCCACTACACGGCGGCCTCAACGCCAACTTTGGCCTGCCCACCGCCGCCGGCGCAACCCGCCAAACCTGCCTCGTCCCTGAAACCATGATCGCCGGCGACCTCAGCCGCCCTCGGCCATTCGCCCTCGCCGACCTGCCCGGCTTCCGCGACTTCAACGCCAAGCTCGCCGCCGCCAACCTCAACACTTGCGCCGTTACCCTGCCTCTGCCAGAGGCGCCTGCCCGCCGCGATTCTTACGCCACCGACCTTGCCCATCTCTTTGACCGCGCCGACTACCGCGAGCAACTCATTGAGGCCTGGCGGCCATGGCTGGCGAATGCGCCAAAACGAATCGGCCTCCCGGCCATTCTCGGCCTCGAGCATCCGGTGGAAGCCAAACGCCATCTCGACTCGGCGCTTGGCATTGAGCTATTTGAGATTCCGATTCTGCCGCCAAGCGTGCCGGGAATGCGGCTCTTCAATATTTTGCGGAACGATTTTCAGGCGCGCGGCGGGCGGATCATCATTGGCCCAACCGTGAGTGGCCGCATCGAAAACAAACGCGCCACTGTCACCGCCGACGCCAACGGGCGCAAACGGAATTACGAGGCCGAGACGGTCATCTTAGCTACCGGCGGCTTCTTGCACGGCGGCCTCATTGGCGAGTTCGACGGCGCGATCCGCGAGTCAGTCTTCAATCTCCTCATCACCGCCCCGGCCACTCGCGCCGATTGGACATCCGAAGTCTTCCTCGGCCCGCATCCTTTTGCCAAATTCGGCGTGCATGTGAACAAGCAGCTACAGGCGCTTGATCGAGATGGCAAGCCCGTCGCAACCAACTTGCGCGCCATCGGCAGTCTTTTGGCCGGAGCCGATCGCCTGAGCGAAGGCTCGCGCGAGGGGGTTGCGCTGGCGACGGCTTACCGAGCCATTGAGCTGTTATGATTGTGCCACCTGTGAACTCTGTCCCCCTCACCTCCGACCTCTGCATCAAATGCAACCTCTGCACCTCGGTCTGTCCGGTGGCCGCCGTCACCGATCTGTTTCCCGGCCCCAAAGCCGTCGGGCCGCAGGCGCAACGCTTCCGCGACCCGCACCTGCCCTCGCCCGACAAGTCGCTCGACTACTGCTCGGCCTGCGGCGTGTGCTCGCTCGTCTGCCCGCACGGCGTGCTAATTGCCGAGATGAACGCCATCGCCCGCGCCGGGATCATGAAGCGCGATGGCCTGCCCCTGCGCAACTGGATGCTGGGACGGTCGGAACTGTTGGGGAAACTCGGTTCGCCCTTCGCCCCGCTCTCCAACATTCCGCTCAAAATCCCGCCTCTGCGAAAACTGATCGAGTGGGTGCTGGGCATTGACGCCCGCGCCAATTTCCCCGCCTTCTCGCACGAAACGTTCCGGGGTTGGTTCAAAACGACTCCGGCGTCGAAACGGATAATCGGCGCGCGAAAGGTGGTGTACTTTCACGGGTGCGCCACGAACTATTACGAGCCGCGCATTGGCAAGGCCGCCATTGAAGTGCTGGAACGCAACCAAATCAAAGTAATCGTCGCCGAACAGAACTGTTGCGGTCTGCCCATGCAGTCCAACGGCGATTTCGCGTCGGCGCGGGCGTATGCCGGGAACAACCTCCGCAAGCTGGCGCCGTGGGTGCGCGAGGGCTACGCCGTCGTCGGCACGTCCACCAGTTGCACGCTGGCGATCAAGCACGAGTATCAGGCCGTGCTGGGTATTGACGACCCCGATCTTGAACTGGTGGCGAACAACACCTACGACATCTTTGAATTTCTGGAGATGCTCGACGACGAGGGCCTGCTCGACACCCGCTTTGTGAAGCGCAGTGAGAAGGTGGTCTATCACGCCCCCTGCCAGCAGCGCACCCATGCCATCGGCTATCCCGCCGCCGACTTTCTGCGCCGTTTCGGTTTTACCGTCGTTGAGTCTCGCGCCGATTGTTGTGGCGTGGCCGGAACGTACGGGCTGAAGAAAGAGAAGTACGACATTGCCGTCGCCGTTGGCCAGCCCTTGTTCACTCAGATTGTCGACGAGGCGCCCAATCGTGTCGTCTGCGACTCCGAGACGTGCCGCTGGTGGATCGAAAGCCACACCGGCAAAAAGGCCGTGCATCCGATTGAAGTGATGGCCGAAGCGTATAAAGGTCGAAAGGGCTAACCGCAAGGCGCAAAGAAACTTGATCAACTTTGCGCGCTTCGCGTCTTGGCGGTGAACCGGTGATGAACTTTCTCATTTACGGCGCGGGGGCAATTGGCGGTTTCGTTGGCGGGATGTTGGCTCTCGCCGGAAACAATGTCACCTTCGTTGCCCGACCATCGCAAGCCGCGATCATCAATTCGCGCGGCCTCACTATTCGCGACAAAAATGGAACGTGCAACACCCAACACCCTGGGGCCGTCATTTCCACGGCCAAAGCGCTAGCCGGCAAAGACTACCATTGCCTCATCCTCGCCCTGAAATCGTTCGACACCGAAACCGCCATTGCCGACCTCCAAGCTGTCGGCAAGCCGCCGCCGCCCATCCTGTGCCTGCAAAATGGCGTGGACAACGAGCCAAAACTGGCCGCCGCATTCGGCCCCGAGAATGTGATCGCCGGAACGGTGCTCACGGCGGTTGCCAACCCGGAACCGGGCGTCATCGTCATCGAAAAGAGTCGGGGGGTGGGGATTCACAACGGCCACCCCTTGAGCCAACGGCTGGCCGCCGCCTTGTCGAGCGGCGGTGTCTTCACCAAACTTTATCCAAACGCCGAGGCAATGAAGTGGACAAAGCTGTTGACCAATCTGATGGGTAACGCCACTGCCGCCATTTGCAATGTCTCCACAGAAACGGTTTTCTCTCATCCGGGCTTGTATGCAATTGAAGTGGGCGCGTTGAAAGAGGCGCTGGCAGTGATGAAAGCCAAAGGACTGCGCGCCGTCGCCCTGCCCCATTCGCCAACTTTGCAATTGGCCTTTGCCTTGCAATATCTGCCGCCGGCATTATATCAACCGGCCTTTCGGCGGGCCCTGGCGGGTGGCCGGGGCAACAAGAAGCCATCGCTTCATCTTGATTTGGTTGTCGGTAAGCGTCAAAGTGAAGTAAGCTTCCTCAACGGGGCTGTCGCCCGCCACGCCGAGGCGCTGGGCCTTGCCGCGCCCGTCAATCGCGCCCTCACCGAAACGCTTGAGGGAATTGTGGCCGGCCACATCTCGTGGGACGAGTATCGCCACAAGCCAGAGAGGCTGGCGGCAGAGATTTTAGATAAACGTAAGGATGAAGATTGAATCACCGCCGATTACGTCTCATCATTGGTCATTCATCATTTTCTGGTATAATGCCGCCAAGTCGTCGGGGCGTGGCGCAGCCCGGCTAGCGCACTTGCATGGGGTGCAAGGGGTCGGAGGTTCAAATCCTCTCGCCCCGACCAAATGCGGCGTTTCTCAAGTAAAATGAGAAGCGCCGTTTTCGTTTCATCTATTGTCAAAAGGAGCCTGCCTTGCCTACGAAAAGCATCGTAAAACGTCCCCTCACCGCCGAAGACCTGTATGCTTTGCAGTGGGTCGAAGACCCGCAGATTAGCCCCGATAGCCGTTATATTGCCTTCGTCAAAGCCACCACCAACAAACTTCAGAACAAGTACAAGCGCAATATCTGGCTGACCGACCCGAGCGGCAAAGAACCATCCACCCGCCAGTTCACCTTCGGCGATAAACCCGACACCTCGCCGCGCTGGAGTCCCGACGGCCGAACCCTGGCCTTCGTCTCGTCGCGCAACGACAAGCCGCAGATTTTTTTGATCGGCCTGGATGGCGGAGAAGCCCGGCCCCTCACCTCCATGACCAACGGCGCCACCCACCCTGTTTGGAGCGCCGATAGCCAGCGCCTCGCTTTTCTCTCGCGCCTGAACGCTGAAGAGCGGTCGAACGAGGATGGCGGAAAAGACGAACCGGCGCCGCAAACAGAGTTGGAAGCGAAGCACCGAAAAGAAATCAGGGAAGACAAAGAGAAGAAAAAGGCCGATCCGCGCCTCATCAGCCGCTTTCCGTTTCGCACTGGCACCGAGTTTTTCGACGACCGTTTCTCTCACATTTACGTGATGGATGTGCCCACCGAGGGCGAGGCGGCCAAACCTTATCGCCTCAGCGACGGCGACATGAATTTCAACGAGATCGAATGGTCACCCGACGGCAAATCTATTTACTCGATTCAATCTCGTGACCCGGACTACGATCCCTCGCATCAACAAGATGTCGTCCGGTTCAACGCCACCGGGAAGCGCAAGCGGTTCGCCTGGATTACCAAAACAGACCGCGACTGTTTCAGCGTCCGGGCTTCGCCGGATGGCAAGTGGTTGGCCACTCAGCGGCATCCACGCACCGGCTCGTATGGGCAGTCGGCGCATTTGGCGATCTTGCCGGCCAAAGGCGGCCCGGTGCGCGATCTCACTCTGAAGTTGGATCGGCAAGTGGAACTGATGGAATGGGCGGCAGATTCAAAATCGCTGTACCTGCAGGCAGGCGACCAGGGCAATGTGGAAATTTACCGGGTGAATATCAGTGGCGGCGACCCTGTGAAGGTGATCGGCGGGCGGCGGATGGTGGCCGAGTTCACTGTCTCTCGATCCGGGGCCATTGCTTTTGCCGCCTCCACCCCGGAGCGCCCGACTGATATTTACGTGACGCGGAATCGAAAAGAAGAGCGCCTCACCGATTTCAACAAGAAACTGCTCGCCGAGGCCCATATCGCCCAGACCGAAGATGTAAACTTCACTGCGCCCGATGGCCGATCCATTCAGGGCTGGATGCTCAAACCGATCGGATTCAAGAAGGGCAAGAAGTATCCGTTGGCAGTGAACATGCACGGCGGGCCACACGTGATGTGGGGGCCGGCCATGCCCAGCATGTGGCTGGAGTGGCAGCTCCACGCGGCGCGCGGCTACGCCGTGTTTTACTGCAACCCGCGCGGCTCGGACGGCTATGGCGGAGAGTTTTCCAGCATCATCACCGGCGACTGGGGTGCCGATGTGATGAGCGATATTTTGACCGGCGTGGAGCGGGTGGTGGAGTTGGGGGT
>CAYSIV010000018.1:0-22081 GCA_964431175.1 uncultured Anaerolineales bacterium | reverse complement strand
GTTGGGGGTTGTAGATTCGAAACGGATGGCGATCACTGGCGGCAGTTACGCGGGTTACATGACGGCCTGGATTGTGAGCCACGACAATCGCTTTGCTTGCGCCTGGTCGCAACGCGGACTCTATAACGTGATCTCGATGTATGGCGTGTCGGACATCCCGTGGTTTACGGAGCGCGAGTTTGACGTAAGCATGCCCTACGATGCGCTGGAAAAATGCTGGGGCCAGTCGCCTCTGGCCTACGTGCGAAACATCAAAACGCCGCTGGCGATTGAGCATCAGGAGAACGACTACCGGTGCCCGATTTCCGAGGCCGAGCAGTTATACACCGCCCTCAAGCGTCTCAAACGCGACGTGGTCTTCTACCGTTACCCGCGCGAGGGCCACGAGATGAGCCGCAGTGGCGAGCCGCAACACCGGGTGGATCGGTTGAGCCGGATGGTGGCGTGGTTTGATAAATATTGCAAGAAGAAAAGAACAACGGATTAAACGAATTTAGCGGATCGCGATCCGTTAAATTCGGCCAATCCGTTGTTCTCGCAGTTGTGCTAAAATATGACTATGCAATTCCAAACGCTCATCCACGTCACGCACCTTCACCATTATCATAATGGTCATTTCGGCTTGGGCTGAACGCGGCAGTTTGTAAAACTTCGACGGCGTAGGCTCTCCCAAGCCTGCGCCGTTTTGTTTTAGAGATTGGGAATTAGAGGATTGGAGATTGAATTCTCCAATCCTCCGATCCTCTAATCTCCACCAACCATGAAAAAACAAATCCCAACCGTCAAAGGCGCACGCGATTTTTACCCGGAGCAGATGGCGCTCCGTAACTGGCTGTACACCAACATGAAGGCCGTCTCGCAAAAGTATGGCTATCAGGAATACGACGGGCCGTTTCTGGAGACGCTGGAGCTTTATGCCGCCAAGAGCGGCGAGGAGTTGGTCAAAGAACAGGCCTTTGTCTTCAACGACCGGGGGGGCGAGCAGATCACGCTCCGGCCCGAACTGACGCCTTCGCTGGCGCGTATGGTGGCCACCCGCGCCGGGGGACTGCCTCGCCCGATTCGCTGGTGGTCATTCGGCCCGATGTGGCGCTACGAGCGTCCACAGAAGGGCCGCTCACGCGAGTTCTTCCAGTGGAACATTGACCTGCTAGGCAGTGACTCGATAGAGGCCGACGCCGAGATCGCGGCCATCGGCGCTGAATTTTTTCGGGCAATCGGGTTGACGCCTGCCGAAGTCAAAATCCAGATCAACAACCGCAAGCTCATAGCCGAGCAAATCGCCGCCCTGGGCATTGGCGACATCAAGCCCGCTTTGCGCCTGATTGATCGCGTTGACAAACTCTCACCAGCGGCGTGGGCCGAATATGGTCTCACTCAAGGGTTGACGGCTGAACAAACGTCAGGCGTTCGCGCCGTGCTGGACGACAAAGGCTTGTGGCGCAAGTCCGACGAACTGGTTCGCTTCTTCGCCATTCTCGAAACAATGGGCGTGGGCGAGTATTTCGAGTACGAACCAAGCGTGGTGCGCGGCCTGGACTATTACACCCGAACCGTGATGGAAGCCCGCGACCGCGACGGCGAGTTCCGGGCCATCCTCGGCGGTGGGCGCTACGATAACCTGGTGGCCGACGTGGGCGGCGACCGAATTTCGGGAGTCGGGTTTGCGATGGGCGACATGGTAATTGCCCTGGTGACGGCCAAATACGACAAAATCCCCGCCTTTGCCAAATCCCCCGCCTCGGCTCTGGTGACGGTGTTTGGGGCCGGCAGTCTGGATGACTCGCTGGCCCTCGCCCGCGACCTGCGCGCCGCCGGATTGGCCGTCGAACTGTATCCTGACCCGGTCAAATTGGACAAACAGCTAAAATACGCCGATGCTCAGGGAATCCGAGCCGCCGTCATCATCGGGCCAGATGAGGCGGCGACAGGGAAAGTGACCCTGAAAAACCTGACCACTCGGACACAGTTGACCGTGAATCGGGCAGAAATGGCCGATTCCATTCGCAAAATCCTTGAGGGGCAAGCGGGATCGTGATAAAATCCCGCTACTAACATGGTGCCTGTAGCTCAATAGGTTAGAGCGCCACACTGTGGATGTGGAAGTTGTGGGTTCAAGTCCCATCAGGCACCCCTGAAAATGACGAATGAGAAATGATGAATGACAAAAGCATAGCTTGTTTCGTCATGAGTCATTCGTCGTTTGTCATTAACCTGCCCTCGTAGCTCAATGGATAGAGCACTTGACTTCGGATCAAGGGGTTGCGAGTTCGAGTCTTGCCGAGGGCGCTCGTAACCGTCTTCTTTAGTTCGCTCAAATCGTCCGCTCACTCTAACAGAAAGTCGCCGAACCGACCCAGGTCTGTTCTAATCCCCGGTGGCTTAATGCTTTTCGGTATTTCGCCATGCGCCAAACCCGCCAACTGCTTTACAGCGAAGAAACTCTCCGCCTCGAGCTACTCACCACTCCGCTCAACCGGCTTGGCCTGACGGTTGAAAACTCGCCCTTGCTGAACGACGCTGTTCGCATCGTCAAGGCCGACATGGCCCGGATGAGAATTAATAAGCTCAAGCCGTTCTATTACCTCTCCACCGGCTACGGCACCATCGAAGGCACCACAAACATCTGCTTCGGCTTTTACGACGCCACCGAGCGACTGCGGGCGCTCAACAAAGAATACCGGGGCTGGGTGTACACGCCGGAAGAAGTGATTGCCACCGTCCGCCACGAAGTGGGCCACGCGTTTGCCTATGCTTACAAGCTCTACCGTCTGCCGGAGTTCCGTGAAGTCTTCAACGTCCAGGGCCACTACTTTCGCACCTACCCGCTTACTGATCAATACATCCGCTACGTGAATCCGTGGAGCCGCGACTATGTCAACCCCTCCGGCGACCACTACGCCCAGAAACACCCCGACGACGATTTCGCCGAGACGTTCATGGTCTGGCTCACGCCGCGTCTGAACTGGCGCAAGAAATGGCGCAACTATCCCGGCGCGCTTCGCAAGCTTGAGTATGTGGATGAGGTGGTGCGCGAGTACCGGCATCAAGAACCGCTGATCGAGAACATCCCCGGCGAATACGACGGTCTCTCGAAGCACGGCGAAACGCTGGCCCGCTTCTTCAAAGGCACCACCACCGGCTATCGCCACAAAGCCACTGGCTTCATCGACGCCGATCTCAAGTATATCTTCCGCGGACGGCCCCGGTGGCGAAACGAGAAGAAGATCGAGCGCGGCTACATTCACGCCGACAACTTTCTGCGCAAGAACCAGCGGGTAATCGTGAACCGCGTCAGCCAGTGGGTGGGCGTGGAGCCGTTCGTCGTCAACGACCTGATCCTCAAATGCCGCCAGCGCGCCGACGATCTTGATTTGTGGTTGAAACGAGACGAGCAGGAAAAGAAGCTGGTGGAGTTTACGACTTATATTTCGACGCGATGCGCGTATTTTGAGGTGTGGGGAACGTATTTTCCCTGACAAGGTGAAGAGGTGAAAGGGTGACAAGGTGAATCTCCCTATCACCCCTTCACCTTGTCTCCTTGTCTCCCTGTCTGTTACTTACCGCCTCGTACACCTTCACAATCCTCTCCGCAATCAACGGCCAGGCATACTCTTTGGCATACTCGGCGGCCTGAGAGCCAAGCCTCTGTTGCAGAGCCGGGTCGTTGATGATCCACTGCAGGCGGTCACACAGGGCTTCGGGGTCGCGGTCGGGCACGTGGAAGCCGGTTTCTTCATCCCTCACCAAAAACGCCAGCCCCCCGACCTCCGACGCAATCACCGGCGTGCCGCAGGCCATCGCCTCCAGGGCCACCATGCCAAAAGATTCATAGTGTGAAGGCATGATCACCGCCTGAGCCGAGGCGTAATAATCGTTGAGCGAGTCTTGATCGCGCTTGCCTAAGAACGCCACCAAATCGCCGATCCCAAGTTCTTGCCGCAGTGCTTTCAACCGTTCCATCTCGGCATTGTCCTGCGCCGCGTCGTGCGACGGATCGCCGCCAATGATGGACAGGCAGAGGTGCGGCGGCATTGCCCCGCGATCGCGCAACAGCTTCATCGCCCGGAAGAGCGTATCCACCCCCTTGAGCGGCTCAATGCGGCCCACGAACAACAACATGGTGTCGGTCGGCGGCACGCCGATGCGGGCTTTGGCTTCAGCCATCGGGATAGGGTGAAAGGTGTTCAAATCAACGCCGGGCGGGATGATTTCTACCTTGCGGGTATCGGCCTGCATGAGCATTTGCAGTTGGGCTTTCTCGGCCTCGGTCGCCGCAATCGTCCGGTCGGCCCAGTGGATGATCTCTTCTTCCGCCTCCAGCCGCAAGTCGGATTCCCGCTCCTCAGGCCGCTGGGCAATGCGATTCTTCATCACGCCCAGGGTGTGGGCCATGTGAACGATTGGCGCGCACCAGAATTTTCGGAGTTCGTGAGCCACCAGGCCCGACAGCCAGTAGTGCGAGTGAATCACGTCGTAGCGCAAATCTTCCAGCGCCGCAAACTCGCGCACCCCGCCCACAAACTCGGGCAGGTAGCGGTAGATTTCGGTCTTGGCCAAAGGGCGCTCCGGCCCGGCCGGAACGTGCACCACCCGGTTGCCGTTGCCAAGGTCGTGCTTGACGTGCGGCTGATGCTCATCCTGCGAGCGGGTGAACACATCCACCCCAACGCCGCGCCGCCCCAATTCGCGGCTCAGGTCGCGGACGTAGACGTTCATGCCGCCGGTGTCTTTGCCGCCGAGGGTGGCCAGCGGGCAGGTGTGGAGGGAAAGCATGGCTATACGCATGAGGGCTATTATAGCGCCAGGGTTGAAAGAACAGATTGGCTCTGGTAGAATGCCCTTCGTCGCCGCCTTAGCTCAATCGGTAGAGCAATCGCTTCGTAAGTGATAGGTTTCGGGTTCGACTCCCGAAGGCGGCTCTCCCTTGAGAATATACTCCCGACGCGCCAGCCTGCACCGGCTGGCGTTTCTATGAATTGAGAGGTCCTAGTCAAACTATGCAAAGCCGTTATCTCCGCTGGCTCATCCCGATCGTCATTGTATTTGCCGTTGCCGGCTACATTGCCTGGCCCGCCAGCGCCCAACTCCGCAACCCGTTCGCCAACTTGTCCCTCATCCGCGACATCTCTGTCCGGCAAGGCCTGGATTTGCAGGGTGGCCTGCAAGTTTTGCTCGAAGCCGACGTGCCGGCCGACCAGGCGGTGGATGCCAAGGCCATGGGCGACACCAAGAGCATCATCGATAGCCGGGTCAACGGGTTGGGCGTTACCGAGCCTCTGGTTCAACTCTCAGGCGACCGCCGCCTGGTGGTCGAACTCCCCGGCCTGGCCGACACCCAGCAGGCGCTGGCATTGCTCAAGCAGACAGCTTTGCTGGAGTTTGTAGACACCGGCGATCAACGGTTTACTGAAGGTGATGTCATTCAGACCGATCTCGCTGCTGGCTCAACTCCGACTTCCACCGGGGAGGCGGCCACCACCGGCCAGGTCTATCACACCCTCATGACAGGCAAGGAACTCACCAGCGCCACCGTCCAAGCCAGCCAAACCACGGGTAAAGTCGACGTCGCCTTTAAGCTCACGCCGGAAGGCACTCAAATCTTCGGCCAACATACCACGGCCAACGTCGGAAAAATTCTCACTATCGTCCTCGACAAAACCGTGATCTCCAGCCCTAGCATTAACGGCGCTATCACCGGCGGCTCTGGCGTCATCACCGGCAACTTCACCGTCGCAGAGGCCAACAATCTGGCCTTGCAGTTGCGCTACGGCTCCCTGCCCGTGCCACTTAAAGTCGTCGAAAGCCGCACCGTCGGCCCCACCCTCGGCCAGGACTCATTGCGCAAGAGCCTCATTGCCGGCATCATCGGCCTGGCCGTTGTCGCCATCTTCATGATCGCCTACTATCGTTTGCCGGGCGTGCTGGCCGTCCTGGCGCTGTTGATGTATGCCACCGTCACCTTTGCCCTGTTCAAGCTCATCCCGGTCACGCTTACCCTGCCGGGCATTGCCGGCTTCGTCCTCTCCGTGGGCGTGGCCGTAGACGCCAACATCCTGATCTTTGAGCGCATGAAAGAGGAGTTGCGCGCCGGCCGAAAACTGGTCACCGCCGTCGAAGAAGGCTTCCGCCGGGCGTGGGCCTCCATTCGCGACTCGAACATTTCGACGCTGATCACCTGCACCATCCTGTTCTGGTTTGGCAGTCAGTTCGGGGCCAGCGTCGTCAAGGGCTTCGCCCTGACGCTGGCCCTGGGCGTGCTCGTCAGCCTGTTCACTGCCGTGCTCGTCACCCGCACCCTGTTGCATGTTATGCTGGACAACATTGATTTCTCCGAACGCCATTCGTGGTTCGGCATCTAAGGTAGGACCATGAAAAACCTGATCAGTAAACGCTATTGGTATTTCGCTCTCTCGCTAGTAATCATCATCCCTGGCCTCATCTCGCTGACGCTCTGGGGTTTGCCGCTTTCCATTGACTTCACCGGCGGCTCGAAGCTGGAAGTGCAATTCCCGCAGGCATCCGGCCAGATTCAGCCCGCCAGCATCCAATCGTTGATGACCGATCTGGGCTTTAGCGACAGCATCGTGCAAACATCTGATAACAACACGGTCATCATTCGCACCAAAACACTGGATGAGGCAACTCAGGCCGCTGTGGTGGCCGCGTTGAAAGACAAATATGGCGAAGTAGTGGTTCTGCGCTTCGACAACGTCGGCCCGACGGTGGGGGCAGAAGTAACGCGGCAAGCGGCGCTAGCCGTAGTCCTGGCCTCAGTCGGCATGTTGGCGTACATCACCTATGCTTTCTGGAGTGTGCCGCACGCGATTCGCTATGGCGTGTGCGCCATCATTGCCATGCTTCACGACGTGCTGGTGATGGTCGGCGCGGCCTCCCTGCTGGGCCACTTTTTGGGCTGGGAGGTAGACGCCCTGTTCCTGACCGCCGTGTTGACGGTGATCGGTTTCTCAGTGCACGACACCATCGTCGTATTCGACCGTATTCGCGAGAACCAGCGGGTGTATCGCCGGGCCAGCTACGAGGCCGTGGTCAACCACTCCATCGTGCAAACGCTCGACCGCTCGATCAACACCCAGCTCACGGTCATGTTCACCTTGCTGGCGCTGGCGCTGTTCGGGGGCGGGACGATTCAGCACTTCATCATCACCTTGCTTATCGGCGTGTTCAGCGGCACGTACTCTTCCATCTTCAATGCCGCGCCTTTGCTGGTGCTGTGGGAGAACAAAGAGTGGAGCCGCTGGTTCGGGCGTGGCAAACAAGCTGAGGCGACGGCGTAGCGAAATTTCCAGGGCGTTCAACACCTGCCCTTGCGGGCGGTGCAAGGGTTGAACGCCCCTTTTTTTTACGGCCCCACGCCGTTCCACCGTTTGATCTCGGCGCTAAAGACCAACAACATGAATGCGCCGAAGACGATGAACGGACCGTAGGGAATCGGGGTGAAGGCGCTGTAACCACCGCGAAGTTTTTTGAGTAATAAATACAGCGCGGCCACCACGCCGCCGGAGATCACCGTGAACATGATAGTGAGAATGATGCCCGGCCACCCCACCGCCAGCCCAACCACCCCGGCCAGGTTCACATCGCCGCCGCCGAAAGCCACCTCGGTCAGCGCTTCACCCCGCAAATGCTCCACCAATCGCGCAAAGCCTAAGCTGAACAGGTAGAGCAGATAAAAGATGCCGAACCCGGCCAGCCCGCCGAGCAGGGATTTGGTAAGCGCCGGGACAAGTTCCAACTCTCCGCCGAGCAAACTGTAGAGCAGGGCCAGGCTTGCCGCCGGGAAAACCGTCACGTAGAGGATCAGCCGATGCTCAAAATCAATCACGGTGATCAATAGCAAGCATTCAAGCAAGAGGGCCAGCAAGCCAAACTTGGGCGTTGCGCCAAACTTTTGCAACAGGAAGACCAGCATTAAGGCCGAAGCGATCTCGACCACCAGCCGCCGCAGGGGCAGGGAAAAGCCACAGTACGGGCATTGCTGACGTCCGGTGATGAAAGCAATGACGGCTATCCACTGAAGTGGGTGATGCGCCTGCCCGCAAGCCGGACAGTGTGGCCGTTGGAGGTTGAGGCGGTGGGGCAAGTCGTCGGCCAGGGCGTTGACGACGGCCCCAATCAGGAGTCCGAGCAGGGCTAAACCGAGTTGGGTCATAAGCGAGATTATATATTAGCCCTATGTTAGAATCTCAGCATGATCGAGCAAGCACCCACCCCCACCCGTTACTTCCCGGATCGCGACCGGCTGAGCGTGCTCACCGCCGTGATTTTGCTAGCCTACGCTCTGACTCGATTCGTCGAGCTTCCGTCGCGCGAGATCAGCGCCCGGCTGCTTGGCTCTTCCATCGGCATTGAATTCAACGGTCAATTCATTATTTTGCTCATGGTGGCCGCTCTCATCAGCACCGGCTCCGATACGCTAATCCGCAGTCACCCGCGCTTCAGCGGCGGCGTGTTCTCCGGCCCGCTCCACTGGATTTTACCGGGAGCCACGGCGCTGGCCTTGGGGTTGATTCTCACTCTGGCCCCGCTCGGCCCGGTGTGGTGGTTAGGACTGGGGCTGAGCGCCCTGTTGTTGGTGCTGGTGCTCGTCGCCGAGTACACCGTCGTCGAGCGAGCCGATACGGCATTTCAGGCCGCCAGCTTTAGTCTCACCGCGCTCACCTTCATTGTGGCTCTCGCCATTTTTGGTTGGATACGCTTCACTGGCACGCGCGCCGCACTGTCGGCCACCAGCACGGCTTCGCTGGGCGGTTTGCTGGCCCTGCGCCTGTTCCTGCTTAATCAGGCCAACTCTCAACGCAGTCTGATCTTTGCGAGTGTCATCGGGTTGACATGCGGCGAGACGATGTGGGCGCTGAACTACTGGCGGGTGACTCCGATTGGAGCAGGTCTGTTATTGTTGGTTTTGTTCTACACCCTTCACGGCCTGGCCCAGCAACACCTCGCCGGCCAGCTGACCCGGCGAGTGGTCGTTGAATTTGCGGTGGTCGGCATCATTGGCGGCATCATTGCCCTGAGTTTGGCGTTACAACGTTGATGTGGGTCCTGTGGCCAAATACTGAGACACAGCGCGCCGATGTTCTCGGCGCGTTGTCGTTTGTGGTTATGGGGTGGGTGCAGGCGGCGGGCCGGCGGTGGGCAGAGATGGCTTGAGCGTGGCCGGTGTCGGAGTCGTCGTCGGCGTGTCGGTGGGGAAGACAATGGGTGTCAGCGTGGGTTCAGGGGGCTGGCTAATTACGTTGGGCAATAACGGGCTGAGGACAAAACTCAGCACGACGAGCAGGCCGACGATTTGCAGAACCTTTGAGCGGCGAGAACCCGGCTGACGCGAGCCGGATTTTTTGGGTGGGGCAGATTTTCTACTCATTGTTGGCGATTATAACACGCGGCCTTTATTCAGACTGATTGTTGGCCGGTGAGGCCGGCCTGGCTTGCCGCCTGCCCCGCCAACTCATGCTCACCACGCGTTCGGTGCCGTTTAGGAGCCGCTGAATGTTGGGCCGGAGCGCCCACACTTGCAGGGCCAGCGTGAGCACCCCAAAGGCCACGTGTTCCCATGGCCCGTTGAAGAAGGCGGCGCGCGCGGCGAAGACCACGACAGACGCTACGCCCACCGAGAGAGTAGCCACCGAGGCATAGCCAACGACAAACAAAAAGAACAAGCCAACGGGCAATATAAACGCTACGCTCGCCGGCCATAGGCCCATTGCGCCGCCCACCGACGGCGCGCCGCCGGCACCGCCCTGAAACTGCAACCGCGCCCGCCCGTTTTCATCCACCACCCGTTTGGCCAAGAAGATCGAATTGTTGTGGCCCAGCACGCCGGTCACTCCGGCCAACGCTTCGGCCCAGTTGTTGCCACCTGTGATCCAACTTGCCAGCCACACCGCAGCCGTTACTTTGAAAATATCCAGAAGCGCCGTGAACAAGCCGGCGCCGAAGCCCGCCGCCCGCATGGCGTTTGTGCCGCCGGTGCGGCCACTCCCCACCTCGCGCACATCTTTGCCGGTTATAAGCTTGACGACAATGACGCCAAAAGGAATAGAGCCAACAGCATAGCCTAGCGCCGCCGCGACAGCCACTAGAAGAATTGTCATGAGTGCCTCCAAAGGTTCTGCCGAGCCAGGTCGGCACAAACTTAAACCCTCTGCGTAATCTAAAGTTTCAATCCCACGACCTGGAGCAGGATCGCCCGCGCCTCGCCGTTCTTGATCTCAAACGCCCGCGCCTCCCAGCGCCCGGCAGAGTCCGGGGCGCAGATGACGCAGGCCGAGTCGGGGTAATAAGCCTCGTCAATGTCTGTGGCAGAAGGGACGGGGGGCCCGGCGAGGTGCGAGTGAAAGATGCCAATCAGTTCCCAGCCGCGCTCTTCAATGTCCAAAATCGCTTGGATAAGTTCACCCGGTTCCATTGAATAGCGAACCGGGCTGGGCGTGGCGTTAGTAACTAAGTACACCCTCCGAACATGCCCACCCTGTCCACCCAGCAGGCCACACGCCTCATTCGGCTTTTCTGCTTCAAGGTGGGTATAGATTTCGGCGAGTTGGCTGGCAGTAAGGGTCAGTTGCTGGAGCATCAAGGGTAGTGGTAGCGATCCTTGAGTTGTTGATAAGAACGGATCAAAGTGCTATCGTCAAGCGCCTTCTCGAACTTGCTAAGCCAATCCAGGACGTAATCTTCGTCAAGTTTATCTCCCCGCCGCTGAATAATGCCAGCTACATCGACAAGGTCCTGTGGACGTGACGCAATCACCTTGAGCACAATCAAGTCTTCTGCCGAGCAAATACGCATTTTGTAACCTGGCAGCAGTTCCACTAACTGAGCGCGTCCGATCAGTGTTTCATCGAACTCTATATCTGCTAAAAAGATGTCTATCCGCAGACCGCCTGGGCTGTGAACAAATAAGATGCCATTATTACGCAGGGCACTATCAGGATCGGGGGTAATGGGACGGTAGTCAGGCTTAAGTAAATCCAACAATCGTTTTCGATCTCCACGACGCAGCAGGATCTTGAGATCGGCATCGCGTGTCAAGCGAGCTTTTCCCCACGCCCCAACGGCTAATCCGCCAATGGCCGCTGACGGGATACCAGCCTCTTCTAACCGCGTTTGGAGTTGTACGAGCGCTTCAACAAGGCTGTCCATTTGGTTTCCTTTCCACTCGTTCAACTTCCAAAGTCGTTGTTGCAATTGAATCGAATGCGCATCCCGTTCAGGCCGAAAAATGGATTCCGTCTCCTGCAACATCGGCTGAAATTCACGGCGCAAGGCTAGGTAGTCACAAATACCCTGCTCAACCGTCATCTCTCTCAACAGCCGCGTCTCTTCAGCTTCAATTTCGGCCCAATTCACTTCACGTATTCGGCGCAAATTGCTCATACTATCAATTATACCCGACCCCAGCCCCTTTCTCATTTGACAGACAATATATTTTGGTATATTATGCTTTCAAATTTAGGCTTACCTAAAATTTATCTTCGGAAAAACAAAATGGAAACCATCTCTCACGCCGTCGAAGACTACCTCAAAGCCATCTACGAATTGCAGGAAGAAACGGGCAAAGTGTCCACCAACGCCCTGGCCGAAAAGCTGGTGGTCGCCCCGGCCTCAGTCACCGGCATGATCAAAAAACTGGCCGAAGACCGCCCACGCCTGGTGGACTACGAAAAGCACCGCGGGGTCACGCTCTCGCCTGCAGGGCGCAAGATCGCCCTGGAAATCATCCGCCACCACCGCCTGCTTGAGCTTTATCTGAATCAAGCGCTTGGCTACTCGTGGGATAAAGTGGATGCCGAAGCCGAAAAGCTCGAACATGTGATCTCCGAGGATTTTGAAGACCGGATCGCCGCCCTGCTGGGCAACCCCGAAATAGACCCGCACGGCGACCCCATCCCGACCAAAGACGGGGACATCGCCAACCCGGCTGGGGAACCATTGACGAACCTCGCCCCCGGCCAAACCGCCCGCGTCGCCCGCGTGCGCGACGACGACCCTGCTCTGCTCCGTTACCTGGCCGAGTTGGGAATTATCCCCGACGCGCTGGTGAGCATCGCCGACAAATCGCCGTTCAACGGACCACTGCATGTCCGCGTTGGCAGTCGCGCCGACTCGCCCGCTCACGCCCTCGGCAAGCAAGTGACTGACCACGTCTTTGTCGAAGTCAAATAAGTTCTCAACGGAGGCCGCGACGATGTACGCTCTATCTACTCAAAACCTCACCAAATCTTATAGTAATGTCCCCGCGTTGCGCGGCGTCAACCTGGAAGTGCGGCGCGGCGAAATCTTCGGTTTTCTTGGCCCGAATGGCTCAGGCAAGACGACGACTATTACCAGAGCGGCGATGCCATTGGCGGCTTGAACAGCCAGTGGTTCTTGGGCTTGTTGGGTGTGGCCGCGCTGTTCACCCTCGTTGCCTGGTGGCGCTTCCAGCGGCGCGACATCCGCGTGGCCGGCGAGGGTGGCTGGCAGTTTCCCATGTGGACGAAACCTGCCCGCTCGTAATTAAGGAGAATACGCAATCATGAAAATGAAACAGACTCTTTCCCGGCGCGACTTTCTAAAAATCGGCACGGTCAGCACATTGGGAGCCGCCGGATTGGCCGCCTTGCAACAAGAATTGCAGGCCTCGGCCCAAGTCCAACCCCAGCCCGCCGCCAGCGGCGATCACGCCGATATGGATCACAGCTTGCACGGCCGCAACATGACCACCGGCGACGTGGACACGACCAGCCCCGGCGCGTTCGACCCGGTGAAATATCTCACCAACTTCAATTACGGCGACCGGGTCAGCACCCTGCCCAACGGTCAGACTCTGCGCGAGTGGGACATCTTCGCCGCCGACAAAGAGATCGAAGTTGCCCCCGGCATCTTCTTCCCGGCCTGGACATACAACGGCCAGGTTCCCGGCCCCACCTTTCGTTGCGCCGAAGGCGACCACTTGCGCTTCAACTTCCTCAACGCCAGCGCCCACCCGCATACGATCCACTTTCACGGCATCCACCCGCCGGGCATGGATGGCCTCGCGCCGCTCCTGAATTCGGGCGAGCGTTTCACCTACGAGTTCGACGCCAAACCGTTTGGCCTGCACCTCTACCACTGCCACACCCCGCCTCTCAAGCGCCACATTCACAAAGGCTTATATGGCACCTTCATCATTGACCCGCCCGGCGGGCGCGCCCCGGCTCACGAAATGGTGATGATGATGAACGCCTTTGACACCAACTTCGACGGCGAAAACGAAATCTATGCCGTGAACACCGTCGCCTTCCACTACGCCAAGAATCCGATTCAGGTGAAGGTCGGCGAACTCATCCGGGTCTATCTTGTCAACATCACCGAGTTCGACCCTATCAACTCCTTTCACCTGCACGCCAGCATGTACAAACTCTTCCGCACCGGCACGCGGCTGGATCACTACGACTACACCGACATGGTCATGATGGCCCAGGGTGAGCGCCATGTTTTGGAATTCACCCTTGAGTATCCGGGCCGTTACATGTTCCACGCCCATCAGAGCGAGTTAGCCGAGCTGGGTTGGATGGGCATGTTCGAGGCGAAATAACTATGGATACAACGCAACCCGTTATCACCCCAGCCGCCAAAACCAGACCCGGACTGCCCGTGTGGCTCTCGGCGCTCATTCCATTGATGTTATTGGCCGCCCTTATCGCCGCCTTCTTCTTCACCAACCCGCTTGCCATTTTCAAAGCCGACGGCCTCCCGGCTGTTGAGTCGGTCGCCATCGAGCGTATCGAACTGCGCCCCGGCGAATTTATCGTCACCGTCTTCAACGGCAGCCCCAATCCGATCGCCATCGCCCAGGTCACGGTCGACAACGCCTTTTGGCAATGGGGGATGACGCCCTCAGCACAACTCCCGCGACTCGGTCGGGGCACGATCACGATCCCGTATGACTGGGTGAAAGGCGAACCGCACGCCATCACTGTCATTACCTCAACCGGCTCCACCTTTACCAGAGAAGTCGCCATTGCCGCCGAGACCCCGCAACCGGGCCTGACTCAGTTTCTGGCTTACGGTCTGCTCGGCATCTACATCGGTGTCATCCCGGTCGGCCTCGGCTTGCTGTGGTTTCCGGCCATGCGCCGCATGGGCCGCAAAGGTTTGAACTTCGTGTTGGCCCTCACCGTTGGTTTGCTAGTCTTTCTGCTGATTGACACTGCGCTTGAAGCAATTGAAGTGGCGGGCGGCGTAGCCGGGGTCTTTCAAGGTCTGCCCGTCGCCATCTTCGCCGCCTTGCTCGCCTGGCTGGCGATTATGGCCGTGAGCGGCAAACAACCGGAGGCCGAGGGTGACAGCAGTGGCGGGCGATTACGGATCGCGACTCTGATCGCACTCAGCATCGGCCTGCACAATCTGGGCGAAGGCCTGGCTGTCGGCGCGGCCTTTGCCCTCGGTAAGGCCACCCTGGGCTCCTTCCTCGTCATTGGCTTCACCCTGCACAACGTCACCGAAGGTGTCGGTATCGCCGCCCCGGTGACGAAGGATAAGCCATCTCTCAAGGCCTTCATCCTTCTATGCCTGCTGGCCGGCGCCCCGGCCATCCTCGGCGCCTGGATTGGCGGCTTCGCCTACTCGCCCCTACTGGCGGTGATCTTCCTGGGCGTTGGCGTGGGCGCGATCTGGCAAGTCATCGTCGAAGTGGGCCGCCTGCTAATCCGCGACGCAGGGAAGAACAACGAATCGGTCGCCAACTGGATCAACGTGACCGGCTTGGCGCTCGGCATTGCGGTAATGTATTTCACAGCCTATTTTGTGAAGTTCTAGCACCCGGCAACTCTTGGGAAAGGATCAACCCATGGAAAACGATTTCATTTACCGAGTCCTTTTGCTAGCCTTGTTCGTAAGTTTTGTAGCCTATCGTGGCTACTGCACTCGCAAGTTTGGCCGCTCAACTGAAGACACCATAAAACAGAGAGAGGGAAACTTGGCTTCCCTGGCGGCCAACCTGCTCAGCCTTCCGGGGCTGATTGCTGTGGTCATTTACATTGTCTATCCATCTTGGATGGCCTGGGCTTCCCTTTCATTTCCCCTCTGGTTGCGCTGGGTTGGCGTTGGGGCAGCCGTGTCGGGTTTTATCTTGCTCCAGTGGGCCCATCAAGCCCTTGATAAAAACTGGAGCGACACGCCTCGCCTGATGAAAGACCAGACCCTGGTCACCGGCGGCCCGTATAGCTGGATTCGGCATCCCATCTACACTGCCTTTCTCTTGATTATGAGCGCAACCCTTTTTCTATCCGCCAATTGGTTTATCGGGCTAATGTGGATCGGAATGACCACACTCGAGGCGATGTCGCGGATCCAATTTGAAGAAGCGTTGATGATTGAGACTTTTGGCGACGAGTATCGCAACTATATGAAGCACACCGGGCGGTTTCTGCCGCGTCTGAGATGATTTACGGCACACTGCCTGAAGCACCAGGAGTTGATATGAACACCGAAACGATCTTCCGCCTGATCACCTTTTTACTGCTGGCCACCGCCTTTGCCATCAGCGGCTACTTCCGCCGCAAAGCCGATCGCGAAGGCGGCCAGATGCAAACCTCGGAAGGGCAAAAGCTGGTCATCGTCTTGCGACTGCTTGGCCTGATCGTCATCCTGCCACTGCTTGGCTACTTGATCAACCCGGCCTGGGTGACGTGGGCGCGATTTGCACTGCCCGATCCGGTGCGTTGGCTGGCGGCGCTGGTCGGGGTTGCCGCCATTCCCCTTGTCTGCTGGATATTCGTCAGCATCGGAACCAACATCTCGCCCACTCAAGCCACGCGCGAGAATCACAAGCTGGTCACCCAAGGACCCTATCGCTGGGTGCGCCACCCCTTATATACCGTCGGCTTCGTTCTCGCAGTTGCGCTCACGTTGCTAACGGCCATCTGGTGGCTTGCCATCGGGATGATTCTGCCGCTCGCCATTCTCCTGCTCCGCACCTCAAAGGAAGAAGCGCGGCTGATTGAAACGTTCGGCGACGAATACCGCGAGTACAAGAAACGCACCGGGCAGTTTTTCCCGAGATTGATGAGGTAAACTGCACGCAGGTGACTGTCACCGCGCATCAGAGTTCGAAAATTCAAGCGTCTTGTGCGCGGTGACAGTCACCTTAACCCGGGTTTAGAGATAGGCTCTTAAAGAGAAAAAAGGCGGTCATGTCATCTGCTGAACAAACTCAACAATCGTTGCTGGCGCGTTATTATCGCCTGGCCCTGGGCCTGGGCATCTTCACTGTCTTCTACAATCTATTGGAAGGCATCGTCTCCGTCTCGTTTGGTGTTCAGGGTGAAACATTGGCTTTATTTGGCTTTGGTATAGATAGCTTCATCGAATGCCTCTCCGGTCTGGGTATCATCGCCATGGTCTTGCGGATTCAACGCCGCCCCGATAGTCCGCGCGGAGCATTTGAAAGAACGGCTCTGCGCATCACCGGCGCCAGCTTCTATTTGTTGGCCGCCGGTTTGCTCCTTACTGCCCTGGCCAACATCTGGCAAAACCACAAACCCGAAACGGCGCTTTCTGGCGTGATCATTTCGTTGATCTCCATCGTCGTCATGTGGGCATTGGTATACGGCAAACAACAAGTCGGCCTGCGGCTGAACTCGGCGGCGATCTTAGCTGACGCTAACTGCACCAGAGTCTGCATCTACATGTCGCTGGTACTGCTGGCCTCCAGCCTGATCTATCAAATCACTGGCTTTGGATATGCCGACAGCCTCGGCGCGCTGGGCCTGATCTACTTTGCAGTGATCGAGGGCCGCGAAGCATTTGAAAAGGCGAACGGCATCAATTGCGCCTGCGAGGACTGAAAGGATATGGCTGCTACTCACACCCATTTATACACCGTCGAAGCCGCCAACCTGACCGTGAGGCGGTTGGCGCTCGCCCTGGGCATCACTCTGGCCTTCGTCTTCGTCGAAGCGCTGGCGGGCATTTACGCCAACAGCCTGGCCCTGCTCACCGACGCCGGCCACAACCTCACCGACGTGCTTGCCCTGGGGCTGAGTTGGCACGCCATCCGGTTGGCGGCCCGCCCGGCAAACTCCGGTCGAACTTTCGGTTATCACCGCGCCGGAATCCTGATCGCCCTTTTCAACTCGACGACGCTGGCGCTGATGACGTTGTGGATTTTCTACGAAGCCTACCAACGTTTCTTGTCGCCACAGCAAGTGGAAGCCGACGTGCTCATCGTCGTCGCCATCGCCGCCTTCATCGTCAACCTGGGAACAGCGTTGTTGGTCAGGCGCGGCAGTCACGACGACTTGAATATGAAGAGCGCCTATCTGCATCTTGCGGGCGACGCCGTCTCCACGCTGGGCGCGATTCTGGCCGGCGTCGCCATTCGCTTCACCGGCTGGGTCTTTCTCGACCCGCTCGTCAGCGTCCTCATCGGCCTATTGATTTTGTGGAATGCGTGGGGCATCGTGCGCGAGAGCGTAGACATTTTGCTCGAGGGGACGCCGCGCGGCCTGGACATGATGGCTATAGTGAGTGACCTGCGCGGCGTGAAAGGCGTGCGGGGCATCCACGATCTTCACGTGTGGAGCATCACTCAGACAATGCGCGCTCTCTCGGCGCACGTGCTGACTGACGATGTTCTCATCAGCTCCGGAGCCGCCATTCAGCGTGACCTCAACGAGCTGCTGAGCCACAAATACAACATCGCTCACGCGGCTCTGCAATTGGAGTGTGCCGGGTGCGAGCCAGACCTTCTTTATTGTGATCTGGCAGCAGTAAGCCATCGCCACTCTCATTCATAGGCTTGTATATGACACCTTCAGAAATCCGGTTGATTGCAATCGTCCTTGTTTTTTTTGTCATCGGCATTGCGTTTTTGCCGCAAATCGGCATCCTGGCAATGTGGCGGCGGCGCCGTCAATCTCTGCGACGCGCCTTAGCCGAAGATGCCCTCAAACACCTCCATGCTTGTGAATGGCGCGGGCATACGGCCAGCCTCGATTCGCTGGCCGGCGCCCTGCGACTCTCACCTTCTGCCGTCGTCGCCCTCGCCGGCCGCATGGAAGCCGAAGGCTGGTTGCGCTCATCCGCAGACGGCTTGCGTCTCACCCCGGAAGGTGAACAAGTCGCCCTGGCTGTTATTCGGGCCCACCGCCTGTGGGAGCGTTATCTCGCTGATGAAGCGCGAATGCCTCTCGCAGACATCCATTCAGAAGCCGAACGGCGTGAGCATGACCGCCCCCCCGAGGCGGTCCAAGCTCTGGAGGCCGCCCTGGGATATCCGGCAACTGATCCCCACGGCGACCCTATTCCCACTGCCGAGGGGCAATTGGCCGCCACCTCGACCCAACCACTCACCGACTGGCCCCTCAACACCCCGGCGCGCATCGCCCATGTCGAAGACGAGCCGCCGATTATCTTTAGCCAAATTGTGGCCGAAGGACTTTGCCCCGGACTGGTCGTGCGGGTGATCGAGACAAATGCCCAGCGCCTCATACTGTCGGATGGCGAGCGGGTGCACATCTTGGCCCCTATCGTCGCCGCGAATGTGTTTGTCACATCGGATGGCCCCGAAGCGAAAATGGTCGCCGCGAAAACTCTCGCCGCCCTGCGCTCCGGTCAACAAGCCAGTGTGCGCCAGTTGGACAACTCCCTGCAAGGCTTCACCCGTCGTCGCTTGCTCGACCTCGGCCTGACTCCAGGCACGACCATCACCGCCGAAATTCGCAGCTTGTTCGGCGATCCTACGGCCTATCGCGTGCGTGGCACGCTTATCGCCCTGCGCCACGAGCAGGCCGAAAAAGTTATCATCGACAACATTCGGAGTGTGAACAAAACATCATGAGTGACTGTACGTCTTGCCCGGCGCATGAATCAATGGCGCAGATGGGCCTCAAATTGGATAAATTCGACCGGGTGGTAGCCCTGGCTGGGAACCCGAACACTGGCAAGTCTACCGTGTTCAATGCCCTGACCGGACTCAAACAACACACCGGCAACTGGCCGGGCAAGACAGTAACTCGCGCTGAAGGCGGTTACGAGTTTGCCGGGGCCCGTTATAAACTCGTCGATCTCCCCGGCACCTATTCTCTGCTCTCGGCTTCGCAGGATGAGCAGATTGCCCGCGACTTTATTCTCTTTGGCCAGCCCGATTGCACCATCGTCGTCACCGATGCCACCTGTCTCGAGCGGAATTTGAATCTTGTTCTGCAAGTGCTGGAGATCAGCGACAAAGCGGTGGTCTGTGTCAACTTGATGGATGAAGCGCGGCGCAAAGGCTTGGAGGTGGACACTCGCAGCCTCTCGCGCGATCTTGGCGTGCCCGTCATCCCCACCGCCGCCAGCACCGGTGAAGGCCTGCGTGATCTGATTGGCGCAGTCGCTGATGTCATCGCCGGCAAGATCGTCACTGAGCCGCGCCGTCTGCGGGGTGATGGCGAGTTTCAATTCGCCGTCGCCGAGCTCTTACCGATGATCGAGTCTGTTGCGCCGGGTCTGCCGAATGCGCGTTGGGTGGCGATGCGCTTGCTCGACGGTGATCTGCGGGTGCGGCAAGCCCTTGAGAATGGTGAGCTTCTGCATATCGCCGCCCGGCAACGCCAGGCCGTGCGTCACCTTAACCGCAAGATGGCTCTGGAAGGCGCCCAATGACTCCGATGCCACCCCTGCCTCCGCAACCCGCCGAAGCCCTCCTTGTCCGCGCCGATACGCTTCGACGTAATCTTGGCGGCAACTTCCGGGATCAACTGGTGCAAGCGCTGTACGCCGACGCCGAGTCCATTGCTCAGCGTGCCGTCAAACCGATAGGGAGCCGGAAATGGGATTGGGATCAGAGTCTCGATCGACTGGTGACCTCGCCCATCTTTGGCCTGCCCATCATGCTCGTGATTCTGGCCGTGGTGTTCTGGCTCACGGTGACGGGCGCCAACGTGCCGTCCGCCTGGATCGCCACAGGGTTGTTCTGGATTGAAGACCAGGCCAGCGCCCTGTTCACGGCCTGGGGCGTGCCATGGTGGATCACAGGCTTCATCTGGCACGGCACTTATCGCGGGTTGGCCTGGGTCGTCAGCGTCATGCTGCCGCCGATGGCGATCTTCTTTCCGTGTTTCACAATTCTCGAAGACCTCGGCTATCTGCCGCGGGTCGCGTTCAATTTGGATTGGTTATTCAAGAAGGCGGGCGCGCATGGGAAACAGTCGCTCACGATGACAATGGGCTACGGCTGTAATGCGGCCGGCATTATCGCCACCCGTATCATCGATAGCCCGCGCGAGCGGTTGATCGCCATTCTCACCAACAATTTCGCCCCGTGCAATGGCCGTTTCCCCACCCTAATCATGCTGGCGACTGTGTTCGTCGCCGCCGCCTTCCCGCCCGCGTTTGCCTCGATAGTCGCCGCCGGGTCGGTGGTGATGGTCGTCATCATCGGCATAGTGTTCACCCTCGTTGTCTCAGGCGTTCTCTCGCGGACTCTGCTCAAGGGCGAAGCTTCAGCCTTTACCCTTGAACTACCGCCCTATCGCCGCCCCAACGTCGGTCGCATCCTGTACACTTCCCTGATCGACCGGACTCTGTTTGTTCTTTGGAGAGCCATCCAGACCGCGGCCCCGGCTGGCGCCGCAATATGGGTGCTGGGCAACATCATTGTCGGCGGCCAATCGCTCGCCTGGCTTATCGCCCATGCCCTCAACCCGCTGGGCCTGCTCATCGGATTGGATGGCGTGATTCTGCTGGCTTATATCATTGCCATTCCAGCCAACGAGATTGTCGTGCCAACGATACTGATGGTATACATGGGCGTTGGCAGGATGACCGCCGATACCCCGTCGTACGAGTCGTTGCGCACCCTCCTCATTGGCCAGCAGGGTTGGACGATGCTCACGGCGGTTAACCTCATGCTTTTCTCGCTCTTGCACAACCCGTGCGCCACCACCCTTCTTACCATGTGGAAAGAAACACGAAGTGTCAAGTGGACGACCTTCGGCGCGTTGATGCCATTAGGAATTGCTTTTCTGGTGTGCTTTGTCACGGCGACGGTTGCGCGCCTGCTAGGGTGGGTTTGATGGCCTGCAAAAATCGCGCCGCTGAGGCGGCAAAGTTTAACTGCTTGACAACATAGGGTCTCATGACATTGCTGCCTTCACCGGGCCTGTTGGATTTCTCAAATCACGTTGTTATCGTCACCGGCAGTGGCAGCGGGTTGGGCCGGGGAATTGCGGTGCGCTTCGCCGAAGCCGGGGCGAAGGTGATCGTCGGCTACCACACCAGCGCCGCCGGCGCTGACGAGGTTGTCACCCGACTCCGGGGAAGGGGGCGAGAGGCGGTTGCCCTCCAGGCAGACGTGACTCAAAAAACCGAAGTCCAAAAATTGATCATGGGAGCCGTCGAGTCATTTGGCCGCCTGGATGTGATGATCAACAATGCCGGCTTGTATCCCGTCGCCTCTCTGCTCGACATGACCGAGGCGGAGTGGGATCGGGTCGTCAACGGAAACTTGCGGAGTGTGTTTCTGTGCACCCAGGCGGCGGCCAAGCAAATGATCGCTCAGGGCGGCGGCGGGGCCATCGTCAACGTTGCGTCAATTGAAGGTGAGTACCCAGCGCCGGGGCACAGCCACTACGATGCGGCCAAAGCCGGGGTGTTGATGCACACCCGCGCCGCGGCGCACGAGCTTGGCCGTTACCATATTCGAGTCAACGCCGTTTCACCGGGGCTGATTTGGGCAGAGGGGATCGAAGAGCATTGGCCGGACGGCGTGGCCCGTTGGCAGAAGACCGCGCCTTTTAGTCGGCTCGGCCAACCCGATGATGTGGCCGACGCCTGCCTCTTTCTCGCCTCGTCTGCCGCGCGCTGGATTACCGGCGCAAACTTAGTTGTGGACGGTGGGGTGACAACCGGCCCGGCTTTTTAATAGACTCTACCGGAAATAGCGGCCTTCGACCGGCTCAGGCCGCGCCCGACCGGCTCAGGCCGCGCCCGACCGGCTCAGGCCGCGTATGACAGGCTCAGGCCGCGTATGACAGGCTCAGGCCGCGTATGACAGGCTCAGGCCGCGTATGACAGGCTCAGGCCGCGCCCGACCGGCTCAGGCCGCGCC
>CAYSIV010000017.1:25634-36704 GCA_964431175.1 uncultured Anaerolineales bacterium | reverse complement strand
TCTGGGTGTCCACGCTGGAGGTCGCTTCGTCGAGGATCAGGATGCGCGGGTCGGCCAGCAGGGCGCGGGCGAAGGAGATGAGTTGCCGTTGCCCCCCGGAGAGGATCGCGCCGCCTTCGCCTACCAGCGTCTTATAGCCTTTATCAAGCGCCATGATGAAGTCATGGGCGCCCACCGCTTTGGCCGCCTCTTCAATCGCGTCCTTCGACTGCGCTTCGCTCCGCTCAGGATGCGATTGTAATCCGTAGCCAATGTTGTCGGCCACCGTGCCGGCGAACAAAAACGGGTCCTGCAAAACCACGCCCATCTGCCGCCGCAGTGAGTTTTGGGTGACATGGCGAACATCAAGGCCGTCAATGGTCACCGCGCCCGACGTGACATCGTAGAAGCGGCTGATGAGCTTGACCAATGTTGATTTGCCAGCGCCGGTCTCCCCGACCAGAGCGACGGTGTGACCGGCGGCGACGTTCAGGTTGACATTGCTGAGGATGGGTTGGCCGCCTGACTCGTAATGGAAGCTGACGTCGGTGAAGCTCACTTCCCCTTTAATGGGCGGCTGGACCTTCGCCTCAGGCGCGTCTTTCACTTCGATGGGCGTATCAAGTAATTCGAAGAGTCGCTCGCCGCCCACCATCGTCGCCTGAAAGGTGTTGTAGCGTTGCGAGAGATCGCGGATCGGATCGAAGAAACGGTCAATGTACAGGGCAAAGGCGAACAACGTTCCGGCAGTCAACCCTTCGCCGCCGCTGATGAAACCGAAGCCACTGGCGCGCATCGCCGCCAGGCCGCCCAGCCATACGACCAGCCCCAGCGCCAGACTGCCGATGAAGTCTACCGACGGAAAAAAGACGGAGGTGATGAGGGCGGCCCGGTTGTTGACCCGCAAGTTGTTGCCGTTCACGTCGCCGGCGAAGGTCTGATAATTGCGGTCTTCGCGCGAGAACGACTGCACCACGCGCACGCCCACGATGTTCTCGCTGAGCACCGCGTTCACCCAGCCGATGGCCGAACGCACTTGGCGGTAGCTGTCGCGGGCGCGGCGGCGAAAAAGTTCGGTGGCGACGGCCATGAGGGGCAAGACGCAAAAGGCCAGCAGAGAGAGCCGCCAGTTGAGGGCAAACATAGCCACCGTGATGCCGACCAGGTCAAACGTATCTCGCGTGACGGCCGTGATGGCCCAGACCAGGAACTCGCGGATGACGCTTACGTCGTTAATGACGCGCGAAACGATGCGCCCGACGGCGTAGCGGCTGTAGAAGTCGAGCGAGAGCGCTTGCAAGTGATCAAACAACTCGCGTCGCAAGTCGTAGATGATGCTCTGGCCGACGATGGCCATAATGCGAACGCGAAAGTAGGTGCAAACCCACATGATGCCTGCGGCCAGCAGGTACAGGCCGACCGTTCGACCGAGCGCCGGAATGTTTCGGGCGGCCACACCTTCGTCGAGCGCCACTTTGATCAGATACGGCCCGGAGACGTTCATGATTGTGGCCATCGTCATCAAGGTCAGCGCGGCCAGCAGTTGTTTGCCGTAAGGCCGGATGTAGGTGAACAGGCGGCCAGCGATTTTTGGATCGTAGGCCTTGCCCAGGATCGTGTCGTCATCGTTGGGGTTGACGGGCGGTTTGGGTTGTAGGGTGGTTGGTTTTGTCATATGTTTCGACGAAAGACTAAGGACAAACGACGAAACAGACTTTCGTCTTTGGTCATTCGTCCGTCGTCGTTATTTCACCGCACTGGCCCTCAGCGGTTGCGTCTCGGGTTTGCTTTGCAGGTCGGGGCGCTCGGCGTGCGGGGCGGGTTGGGCGGCCACCCGGGCCGCCCCGACGGCTTCGGGCGTGGCATCTAAAAACAACATCTCGTTGCGGAATTTCTCCTGATCCTTCAACTGCAAATCGTAAATTTCTTTATAGAGACCGCCCTCGGCCAGGAGTGTCTCGTGTATACCGCGCTGGACGATACGACCGTGATCGAGCACCAGGATTAGATCGGCGCGTTTGACGGTGGAGAGGCGTTGCGCGATGACAAACGTCGTGCGGCCTTTCAGTAACTCGGCCAGCGCTTGCTGAATGAGATGCTCGGTTTGCGTGTCCACGCTGGAAGTCGAGTCGTCGAGAATCAAAATGCGCGGGTTCATCAGCAGGGCGCGGGCAATTGCCACCCGCTGGCGTTGCCCGCCGGAGAGCGTCACCCCGCGCTCGCCGACGACGGTGTCGTAGCCTTCGCGGAAAGACAGAATGAACTCGTGGGCGCGGGCCGCTTTGGCGGCGGCGATCACTTCATCTTCCATCGCCTCCATGCGACCGTAGGCAATGTTTTCGCGGAGGGTGGTAGAGAACAACAGCGACGTTTGCAGAACAAGTCCGATTTGCGATCGGAGGGATTTGAGATTGGCGCTTCGCACGTCGTGGCCGTCTACCAGCACCCGCCCGGCAGTGGTATCGTAGAAACGGGGGATGAGGTTGATCAGGCTGGTTTTGCCGGAGCCGGTTGGCCCGATGAGGGCGATGACTTGATTCGGCTTGGCTTCAAATGAGACCTCGTGCAGGGCCCGCCGTTCGCCGCGATACGAGAACGACACTGCTTCAAAGGTGACGCCGCCACTGAGGGGCGGCAGGGGTGTGGCATTGGGCGGCGAGGCGACTTCTTCGGGCAGGTCGAGAATTTCAAAGATGCGCTGGCCGCCGGCCACCGCCTCGCTGGCCGAGTTGACCACAAAGGCCAGTTGGCCGACCGGGGCGGCGAGCAGAAGCAGGTAAGAGTTGAACGCGACGAGTTCGCCCAGCGTCAGGGCGCGGCCAATCACCATGTTGCCGCCGAACCAGAGAATGAGGGCCGTAGCCGCCATCACCAGGATCGTCATCGTCGGCATAAAGACACCCCAGGTACCGACGATTGTGACGCGCGCGTTGAACAAGTTGCGGTTTGATCTGGCGAACTTCTCCTTCTCGAAGTCTTCGCGGGCGAAGGCGCGCACGACTTGCGCGCCCGACAGGTTTTCCTGCAGAGCCGCCGAGATGTCGCCCAGCGCTTGATCCACTTTGAGGAAGAGCGGGCCGAGCAGGTTGCCGAGATAGTAGGTCACAACCGCCAGCACCAGCAACGGCCCGAGACCTATAAGCGTCAACAGCACACTCTCGCGGAACAGCAGGAAGATGATGCCCGCCAGCAACATGACGACGTTGATCAACTCCACTGCGCCCTGGCCGACGAAACGCGAAAGAGCGCTGACGTCTTCGGTGCATCGGCTCATCAGTTGGCCGGTTTGGGTATGATCGTGGTAGCCGAACGAGAGGCGCTGGATTTTGTCGTAGAGGGCGTTGCGATAATCGTAGCCGGTGCGGTTGATCAGCCACTCGCCGAGATAGCGTTTGGCAAAATTGAACACCGAGCGCACGAAGCCAACACTAACGATAGTCAGCCCGGCCGAGAGCATGGCGCTGGCGTTTTTCTGGACAATGCCGTTATCAATCACCGACTGGATGATGGACGGCGTGACCAACGACGTTGCCGTAACGACTACCAGGCAAACGAGCAGGCTGGCGACTTGCCAGCGGTAGGGGTTGAGAGAGGTGAGGAGGCGGAGGAGGATTCTCATGTGACGGGGTGAAGGGGTGGCTGGGTGAAAGGGTGAAATGGCGAGAGAAGGTTCACCTTGTCACCCGGTCACCTTGTCATGGTACTTTGCTACATGACACCGGATGCCCGGCGCGTGACACTTCAAACACGAAGCGACGCCCACTTGCCGGTGCGAAAGCGCCGTGAGAATAGCGCCCAGCGGAAGGCGAAATCAACGCCGATGGCAAGCCACGCGCCGATCAGGCCCAAACCGAGCAAGTGGCCGAGAAGGTAGGTGACGACAATCCGCAAGCCCCAGACGGTTGACATGGTGATGACCATTGTAGCCCGGGTGTCGCCTGCGCCCCGCAGGGCGCCACCGAAGACGAACGACTGCGACATGAGGGGTTGGATGCAAGCCGCGATGCGAATCGCCCAGACGCCTTCGCGGATCACTTCGGAGTCGGCGGTGAAGATGCGGACGATGGGTTCAGCGAAGATAAAGAGGGCGACGCCCATGGCGGTCATAACCAGCAACGCGAAGCGGCGGGCAACGGCAGTGGCCTCACGCGCTCCGTCAGGGTTCTTGGCGCCCAGTTCCTGCCCAACTAACGTGGTGGCCGCAATGCTGAACCCCCAGCCGGGGAGGTATGAGAGCGCAGACAGGCGCAGGCCGATCTGGTGAGCGGCGTAGGCTGCCGTGCCAAAGGCCGAGATGAGAACGGCCGAGTAGCTCAGGGCAAGTTGCAACATAATCTGCTCGCCGCCCGCCGGAAGCCCCACGTTGAGAATGCGCTCGATGTAAGCCGGGTCGGGTTTCAGGTCGGAGAGGGAAAGGGAGAGTTGCAGTTGTTGGCGGCGACCGCTGAACAACACGATCAACACCAACAGGCCGCCGACCAGGTGTCCCGAAAAAACGCCGATGCCATTTCCAACCACGCCGAAGTTTAGCACCCGGGTCAGGGTCCAGGCGACGACGATGTTGGTGATATTGGCGGCGATCATGATCCCCAGCGGCGTGCGCGTGTCGCCTGCGCCGCGCATGACGGCGTTGCCCACCAGCATCAGGCCCATGAGCACGAACGATGGCCCGGCCATGCGTAACCAGGCTGTGCCTTGAACCACTACGCCCGGCGCGCCGCCGAACAGGGTGATGATTGGTCGGGCCAAGACAAAAGCAACAGCGGAGGCGAGCGCGCCAATGAGGAGCGCGATCAAAATCCCTTGCCCGGCCACAGCCTCGGCCTCATCGCGGTTGCGAGCGCCGATGGAACGGGCAACCACGGCGGTGGCCCCGACCCCCAACGCCCCGAACAGGGCCGCAATCAGATTCAAAATTTGTCCGCCGAGTCCAACACCCGCAATCGCTTCGGCGCCGAGATGGCCGACGATGTAAATGTCCACCAGCCCGACGAGGGTGATGAGCGATTGCTCGGCCACGGACGGCCAGGCCAGATTGAGCACGCGGCGGGTCATCGTGCTTGGAGTGGCATTGATTGGCATAGTGATAAGTTTGTCGAGAAAGCGAGTCATGAACGAAGCAGCCTTTTGAGCGAGTCAAGCAAAGCCCGCGAGCGGCTGGCGTTGAGTGAGTAGAACTTGGCCGTGCCCTCTTTGCGCACGGCCAGCAGGCCGGACGATTCGAGCAGGGTGAGGTGGCGCGAGGCCGCAGACTGCGACAGCCCAAGCTCAGCCATGATCTCTTGCGCGTAACGCTCGCGCCCGTCGGAGAGCAAGCCCATGATTTGCAGGCGCGTCTCGTCGGCCAGCGCCTTGAGCGGCGGGAACAGCCCTACAACTTCGGGGCGCGATTGCGCGGCGGGATCAACAGTGAGCGCGTTGAACGAAATGGCAATGACGGGCAAAGTTGCGGTGAAGATGAAGTACGGCCCGATGTGGCACGACGGTACGAAGGCGGCGCGGGCCACGCCGGGCAGAGAGTCGCGGATCGAGTCGGGCATGGCCCGCCCGGTGGCGGCGATAAACAGTGATTTGAAGTCTGCCGGGTACGACTGACTGTTGTGGAAGCGGGCACTGGCCGCCATGCGCGGGAAGTCTTCGGCCCAGCGCGATGCATAATGATCTTGCCAGAACCACGAGAACAGAGCGATCAGGCGATCTTTGAGATCGGGCTGGGTGGACGCGGCGAGCGCCTCTGGTGGGAGGTCGGGTGAGGCCGGGTCGCCAAGGCGGACGCGGCGGGCGGCCTGGGCGGCGGCAAACTGTTCGATGAGCGAATCGGCGGCGTTCACCTCAACGTTCCATCGCGCCAGCCGCTCACACAACGACGCTTTGGCAATCGCCACAAATTCATCCGCCGGGCGGGCTTCGAGCGTGGCGCGGAAGGCGTCGAAGTCGGTGAGGGCGGGATGGTCGGGTGGGAAGTGTGTGAGCTTTCCCCACAGGCCGGGGCAGTAGCGCGAGAGCGAGACGAACTCGCGGCGGGCTGGCGAGGCCGCGGCTCTCGCCGTCGTCTTCAGCCAGTCTGAGAGGCCGTCGAACTGTTCGGCGGTCTCGGAGAGCGCCAGCGAGGCGCACAGGTCGTGCGGCAGGGAGACCTGAAAGGTAACGGCGATTTTGGGGATTGCTCTGGCGATTTCCATCTTTTACCCGTATATGCGGAAGAGCGCATATTATACACGGGTGAGGAGTGGCGGGAGGAAAGGGTGTAAAATCGGTGGGGTCAAATAGTAGTTGGGCTCACATACACCAAAACAAAACGATAGACAATAGCAATACCTTCGCCAATTTTGAAATTGTGCTTATTAACCACCGCATATGGTGATTTTAAAAGGTTTGTACCCCCATATATGGGGGCTTCGCGAGCATTTACGAATTTTGGCGAAGGTATTGAATAGGAGACAATTTACTCATGAGCATTGATGTTCTGGCAGTCGCTAGCGCGAAATGGCTCTGGGATCAGTACGGGAAGGACATTACCAGTAGAGCCTTTGGCGACATCAAGAAAAAGTGGAGTGAGTTCAAATGGACGGAAGCCGAAGCCCAGTACAAGGCAAGATTAAGAGACCAGCACAGCACAACACGATTACTGGGGTATCCAAGACCAATAAGCATCGAAGGGGTTTTTACTGACGTTTACACCCTAGATCAATTGACTGCCTTCCGCAAGTATGAGATCACAGAATTTCAATCCAAAGTGTTTGAGCGCGATGCTCTTCGCCTAAATGAACCGCGGAGACCTCTCCTCAATCTGGTTTCACAATCGAAGCGACTGTATATTCTTGGCAAACCCGGCGCAGGCAAGACTACCCTCTTGAAATTTATGGTTCTACAAGCTTGCGATGGCAAGTTCAGCCATACGCCGATTTTTGTCTCACTCAAAGAATGGGCTGATTCTCACCTCGATTTGATTGATTTTATTGTTCAGCAATTTGATATTTGCGCCTTTCCGGATGCTAAGGCTTTCATTGAGTATATGCTAAAAAAGGGTCGTGCTATTACACTCTTTGACGGATTGGATGAGGTTCGCGAAGCTGAAGGACAACGCTCAGAGATAATCAGCATAATAGTGAACTTTGTGAAACGATATCCCGACATCAAAGTTCTGTTAACTTGTCGTGTTGCAGCCTCTGAGTATTCATTTGACCAATTCGACTATATTGAGATTGCTGACTTTGATGAAAAACAGATACAAACTTTCGCTGCCAAATGGTATCGAGATGATCAATTCAAGTTTCAAAAATTTTTACTAGAATTCAACAAAGCTGAGAATGTGGGTTTGCATGAACTCGGGCGTACTCCTTTGTTGCTGGCACTACTATGTTTGGTATTCGATGACAATTTGACGTTTCCTAAACGGCGCGCAGATTTATATAAAGAAGCTGTTGAAGCGCTTCTGAAGAGATGGGATGCCTCGCGAGGAATTCAACGCGATGAGACATATCATAAACTCTCGTCAAGACGCAAAGAGCAATTGCTTGCTCGAATTGCAACAGAGAATTTCGTTAAGGAGGTCTATTTTATACGCCGAGACACCTTAGTACAGCAAATAGAGAATTTCATCAAGGAATTGCCGCCAATAGAACTAGGCAACATACCCGCAGACGGTGAAGCTGTACTCAATTCAATAGAATCTCAACATGGGCTTATAACTGAACGAGCGCGCGGGATTTACTCATTTTCGCATTTAACCTTTCAAGAGTATTTCGTGGCGCGGTATGTGGTCGAAAACGCAGCCGTTGGGTTGCCATACTTGTTCGATGAAGGATATTTTACAGAAGTTCACTGGCGTGAAGTGTTTCTGCTAGTTGCCAGCCTGCTCGACAATGCGGACGGATTCATGGAAATCTTCTTCCAAAAAATGTCTGAGTCCATTCGAGACGAAAAAATCTGCGCGGAGTTGCTCAAATGGGCGAACGAGAAGGCAAAACGAAGCAAACATCCAACAGTGACGGGCCGTGCGCTGTTTATCTTCATTGCTCTCATTGTCTTGCGTATCAACATCATTTCGCATGCACGCGCTATTGATATCAGTGCTTCGCGCCACCTAAAACATGTTATTAGCATTGCTTTTGATTTACCACTAAAGATCGAAAGTAAAATTGACCGTAACGTGGTTCGTGATATGAGCGTAGCATTTCGACAGGCAACCAGCGAGAGTATCGAGGAAGCTTTGAACAAAACAAAAGTACAAGCTCTTGCGCGCACCCTAGGAGTCCAGTTACAAGAGGAAGACTTCAATTGGAATTGGACCCTAAACCAATCTCAAGTCCACAGCATCTTCAAGTATCTCAGAATGGGTCAGTTAATGGTGGAGTGCTTTCATTTGGGGGCTTTTACAGATCGTGAACATATTGCCAATCGAATGCTTTTGCCATAACAACGTACAGGCGCACGCCATGGAAATAATGCTGAAGAATCTTACTGAGATTGAAAACTGGATTGACAATGCCCCCGATCCAAGCATGTTTCGGAGTAATAATGACTTCATGGAATTCGCCGTCGAATTGATGAATCGTTGTCTCTACTTGCTTCGGGTTGGTGTATCGCTTGCGCCCACTGAGGAGACAGCCGAGCGGGGATACTCGAAGCAGAGGGCGATCATCATGGGTCATATGATCCGAATAGCGAAGCTCTATGAAGGTGTGCTGATTCACACATCGAAGTGCCAACTTGAGTTGGCCGCTATCTTCATTCGACTGATATTTGAAACGGCGATGAGAATGGAGTACATGATCAAGTCGAAGTCGAAGAGAAAAACTATTCGTAGCTTCATATTGGCATCGTACAGACCTGAGAGGGAGATGCTCGCGGACTTGAACAGCATAGCAAGTAGCCGCCCGCTTATCCAGATAGAGAAACGGATAAAGCGCAAAATTGAAGCGCGGCTCAGAAAAGACGGAATCTCCACTACAGAGCTGATGAGCAATAAGATTTGGAATGTGGACGGAAAGGATTTCCGAAGAATCCTTGACACCCTCGGCATTGGTGCAGGCTATTCATACATGTTTGGAAATGGCAGCCACTTCGTTCACGGCGACTGGTATGAGATAAGTCAGCACCATATAAAGCGGGAGGGACAATATTACACACCCGAACTAAGCTATGATGACCCAGATCCAAGATTAGCTTGTTCACTCACGACCCTCTGCCTGGATGCACTGCTCATCTATTTGAAGTGGAGCAAGTCAGATCCACACCGCATTGTGTCTCCGGTGGTTTCAAGGCTTATTGAACTCAATGGCGCAGTGGATACAGCGCATGAGAACATGCTTGGAGCATAAGGCGGGCTAGTTGTGGTCGGCAGGGAGAGCGATCTCCTTGTCATTCAGAATTGGACGTGTCATGCTACCCCAAATCACCCACCTCTACCTCAAACCCAAACACGGCCAGCCTATGCAAACCGTGCCCACTGCCACCGCCGAGAGCGGCAAGGGCCTTGTAGGCGATATCCACCACGGCGTCAAAAAGCGGCAAGTACTCTTTATCGAAAAGGAAACGCTGGACGAGTTTGGGCTTGCGCCGAGCCAGGTGCGCGAGAACATCACCGTGAGTAGCATGAAGCTGGCCGGTTTGCCCGCCGGGACTCGTTTGCAGGTGGGCGACGTTTTGTTTGAAGTAACCGACGATTGCGCCCCGTGCGAATACATCGAAGGCATCCGGCCCGGATTGCGAACAGCAATTGAGGGCAGGCGTGGGACGCTGTGCCGGGTGCTGTTGGGCGGTGAGGTGAGGGTGGGGGATGAGGTGAGGGTGGGTGGAGGAGGATAGAGTTGGCCATGTAATCCGCTAGGCGGCTTGGTTCTTTCTTCGACCTTTGGTTTTGCAGGGCGACTCCCCGGCAGAATCAAGGCTATCAGAGAACCAAAGAAATTGGGCGGATTAGAGTGTCCCAACCACTATCGTCCCTCATCAGCGCATCACACCCATCCCCGCAAATGCGCCAACGCCACCTCAGCCAGCGCGTCGAGATGATCGGGCCGGCGTTGAGGGCGGGGTCGCCAGCGAGACTGAGAACATGGGGAAAATAAAAAGAGCCAGGGGCAACCCGGCTCTTTTTATTTGTATTGAGTTGTTGTTATGCCGCCACCGTGGCGAGCATCTTCTCAACCCGGGCCTTGATCATCGGGTGAGGAGCGGCGCCGACCATGCGATCCACGATCTTGCCGTCGCGAACGAAGAGCATGGTGGGAATGCCCTGAACGCCGTACTTCATTGCCCATTCGGGGTTGTCGTCGGTGTTCACCTTGGCGACGATCATCTTGCCATCGTACTCGGCGGCGAGCGCCTCAAGGATGGGGGCTACCATGCGGCACGGGCCGCACCACGGCGCCCAGAAATCCACGACCACTGGGGTGGGGGACTTAAGCACAGCCTGTTCAAAGGCGGTGTCGGTTACATGAATTGGTTCAGCCATTTTTTCTCCTAAAGATATGAGTGAGATTGTTGATTTATCTCTCGGACTCGCTAATTGTTACACTTTATGCCGCCACTATTTTTGCTTCTTCGATCCGGTAGCGGCTGTTAATTTTTGCGCCCGATTTTTCGAGCATGATATTCACCGAGCAATACTTAGTGAGCGACAACCCAATGGATCGCTCGACGGCTTTGGGGTCAATGTTGTGCCCGCGCACCACATACTCCAGATCGATCTCGGTGAACACCAACGGATGCTTGCTGGTTCGCAGGCCGACAACGTTGACTTCAAAGCCAGTTACATCCTGGCGCTTCTTACGCAAAATGTCGATTACATCCATTGCGGTGCAAGCTCCGGAGGCGATGGCTACTAACTCCATCGGGCTTGCGAAGCCAGGGCCTGAAGGGTTCCCGAAATTGAGCGAGAACCCCGAGCCGCCAGTGCCCGTAAAGGACAGCCCTTCGCCAGCCCAAGTGACTTTTGCGGTATGGCGGAAAGTGTTCCAGGTCATAGCGAGACTGATCCGCTGGCCAGAAGCCCAAGCGCGTGAGTTCCCGGCGGCGCGCCTGCGCTCCCGGCAGTGGTTTGGATTTCCTCGGGCAGAGTCCAGGTGTTTGGCTGATGGCGACGCAGGG
>CAYSIV010000017.1:19701-25624 GCA_964431175.1 uncultured Anaerolineales bacterium | reverse complement strand
CATCGCCGTCTACATTCATCAAACAATCAGATGCGTACTCGCGCATGAAAGTCACGCTCGCGCCCTGTATGGCTGAGCGGACAGCCGCCAACTGTTGGAGGATCTCGTGGCAATCACGGTCTTCGTCCAGCATTTTCTGAATGCCTCGCACTTGGCCTTCAACCCGGCGCAGACGTTTCTGTAGGTCTTCTTTCAAAACAGAATTTTGGACCTTCATCAGACTTACCTTTCGCTCATGCCAATATACTATAGGGGAGTATAGCATATAATTCAGGGCATTGTCAAGGGTCGCAGGCCAGAAAGGACAACCTTCTTATCCAACCCGGCCTTTATGCAACAGGTTGGTGATTGAGGTGCAAAAAGGCTTCTACAACTTGCGGGTCAAAGTGAGCCCCGGCGAGAGAAAGGATGTGAGCGTAGACTCGCTCTTCGGGCCAGCTTTGACGGTAGGGGCGGTCGGAGCGCAGGGCGTCCCACACATCCACCACGGCGAAAATGCGCGCCGCCAGAGGAATTTGCTCACCTTTCAAGCGGCGCGGATAGCCAGTGCCATCCCACTTTTCGTGGTGGCAGTAGGGGATGTCAAGAGATGAGCGAAGAAATGGGGCGGGCGCAAGCAGCTCGTAAGCATGTTCTGGGTGCTTCTGCATGAGCAACCGTTCGTCTGCAGTGAGCGGGCCGGGCTTGAGCAGGATGCTGTCGGGGACGCCGATTTTGCCAATGTCGTGGAGTAATGCTCCGCGCCGGATGCTGGCGAGTTCCCCAACTTCAATGCCCATGGCTTGCGCCAGGCGCAGAGTCATTTCAGTGACTCGCAAAGTGTGACCGCTGGTTTCCTGGTCGCGCTTCTCCAGGATTCTCGACCAGCCTTCCAGTGTGGCCTCGTAGGTCAATGTCTGGTCAGCCTCGGCGCGGTGAAGCTCGGCTTCCATCCGTTGCCGCTCTGTGCTTTCGGAGGCGGTATTTTGTGGCAGGGCGGATGTCGAGAGATTGCCTGGAGGCGGGGCGAGCGTCGGCCCCGGGTTGGCCAGTTGCTGAATTTCGCGACGAAGTTGGGCAATGTCGGCTTCGGCTTCGGCCCGGCCCCGATTGCGGTCTCGCTCGCTTCGGCGCAGGAGCGCCCGAATCCGGGCCAGTAATTCCGGGCGGCTGAAGGGCTTGGTAATGTAGTCGTCGGCGCCGGCTTCGAGTCCGCTGAGCAGGCCGGTTTGCGTTGTGCGGGCGGAGAGGAAGATGAAGGGAATGTGGGCCGTTCTTGGGTTTTGCTCCAGCAGTTGGCGCAGTTCGATGCCGTTGGGCGGCGGCATCATCACGTCACAAACGATCAAATCCGGCAAGTGCTCTTGCGCCAGCCGCAATCCGTCGGCCCCGTTGTGAGCGGTGAGGACGTTGTACCCGGCCCGTTTTAAAATGGCGGCCAACCCGACTACCAGGTTGACTTCATCGTCAATAAGCAAAATAGTGGATGCGGGCATGCCGACTCAGTTGTGCTCCGCCTGCAGGTTTTGAGTTTGCGGTTCCGTGCTCTTGAATGCTGGCAACCATACTTCAAACATTGTGCCCGTTCCCACTTTGCTTTCCACCCGAATGCGCCCGCCAAGTTTTTCGACGATGGCTTTGACGATGTACAAGCCGACGCCGCTGCCCGGAATTTCGTTTTGAGTGGCGTTGCTGGCCCGGAAGAAGCGGCCAAACAAAAGGGGAAGGTCTTCTGCGGGGATGCCAATGCCGGTGTCGCACATTTGCACCGCCAGGCCGTCGTCGTGGGGCATGGCCCGGAGGGTGATCTTTCCATTTTCGGGGGTGAACTTGATGGCGTTGTTCAGCAAATTGACAAACACTTGACGCAAACCGGTTTTGTCGCCTTTCACCAGCGGCAATTCCGGCGCCATCTCCACATCAATGTGAATTGATTTGGCCCGGGCGAGGGGGGCGCCGGTGCTCAACGCTTCCGGGAGGATTGACGCCAGGTCTAACGGCGCGATGTTCAGTTGAAGCCTGTCGCTTTCCAGCCGCCCCATGGTTAATAGTTCTTCGACCAACTCGCGTTGGCGCTCCAATTCTGAATGCAGAACTTGCCAGTATTGCTTTATTTCGGCCTCGACGCCGCCTTCCTCGATCAAGTCCACCATCATCAGGATTGTCGTCAGCGGCGTGCGGAGTTCGTGCGCGGCGCGGTTGATGAAATCCGACTTCATCTGCTCCAGCCGGGACTGTTCGCCGATGTCGCGCACAATCATCAATACTTCGTCATCGCCGCTGGCAACCATTCGCGCTTCGAAGTGACGGGTGACCCCGTTGATGGCGAGTTGATATTTGTGGAGTTGAACTTCTCCCGTTTCAAGCGCTTGCTCGATATAGTACATGGTGGGCTGGGCTACGTCAAGCGGCAGGATGTCGGCGATGCGCTTGCCAAGAAAGCGGCTGGGGTGTTCGTCAAGAAGGTCGCTTAGAGCCGGGGAATGATAGCTCAAGTAGGTGCCGTCGCGACGGTTGATAAACATCAGGTCGGGGAGCGCGCTCAGCAAGGCGCGGTTTTTGGCCTCGCTTTCGCTCAGGGCGGCCTCGGCCTGTTTGCGCTCGGTGAGGTCAGTGATCACGGCAATCGCCCCGTCTATTTTGCCGTTGCGCCAGCGTGGCGTGCCAGTGATGAGCGCGTGGACGACACTGCCATTGCTGTGGCGGAGCCGGGTTTCGTAAGTGGTCATCTGGCCATCCACGCGCCGGGAGTGGGCGGTGGCCAGAACAGAGTGATCTTCAGGAAAGGTAAAATCGACTGGCGATTTGCCAATAATGTCCTCAGGCGCGTAACCCAGCATTCGGGCATAAGCCGGGTTGACGTACTCAAAGCGGGTATCACTGTCGACCACCGTCAGGCCTTGCCCCATTGTGTTCATGATTTGCAGGGCAAAGTCGCGTTGCGCCTGCAAAGCTCTTTCGGCTTGTTTGCGTTCGGTAATGTCGGTGTGAGCGCCCGCCATGCGCAAGGGACGGCCCTGGTCGTCTCGTTCCACAACGCGGCCTCGGGTCAGCACCCACTTCCATTCACCAGAAGCTGTCCGGAGCCGGTATTCAACTTGATAGACCGGCGTAGGCCCCTCAAGATGATCCTGCAAGGCGCGTTGAACAGTGGGACGATCGGAAGGGTGAATTAAGTTTTCCCACGCCGTCAGGGTGTTGTCAATTTCGGTCGGGTCGTAGCCGAGCCAACTGGCCCATTGAGGATTGCTATATATTTCTCTCGTGGCAATATTCCAGTCCCACAAGGCGTCCTGCACGCTTTCGATAATGAGATTGAGGCGCTTTTCGTTGACGTGCAGGCTCTCCAGCAAATGCAAACGCGCAGTCGCATCTCGCAAAATGGCCGTGAAGACCGTTTCCCCGTTCACGCTCGTTTTGATAATTGACATCTCGACCGGGAATTGGTCGCCATTTTTGCGTTGACCCATAACGATGGATTGAGTATCTGGTATGAAGCGAGCGGTCTGTGACTCAGCGGCAAAGTCGCGAAGATATTGTTGGGAGTAGAGGGGATTATGCCCCGGCATAAGCAGGGCGAGAGGTTGTCCCAGCACTTCACTGGCCCGGCAGCCAAAGGCTTGTTCAGCGCCTTTGTTGAAGAGGATGATCCGCTGAGCTTCGTCCACCGAGATGATAGCGTCGGCGGCAGATTCAATGATGGCGCTCAGGTGAGCCGGGTTGGTGATTTGATTCCACTCTAGTGCCTCCTCAGGCGGCGGTTGGTGAGGCATGAGCAACATTTTCCTTTGAGGCGGAAGAGTCGTTATCGCCCGCCGAGTCCATAGTGAAATTCTAGCACAAGTCGATTGCAACCAATGCCATTGCAGAAAAACTCACGGATTTTTTCGGGAGGCTCCAGCGTTATTCCAGGCCACGATGCCGCCGGTCAGGTTTTTGACATCGCGGTATCCTTGAGCGAGTAGAAATTCGGCTACGTAATAACTGCGAGAGCCTACGGCACAGTACACTACCAGAGACCGGTCTTTGGGCAGGTCGGCCAGCCGGGTGGGGATGAAACGCATCGGGATGTGCGCCGAGTCGGGGATCAAGCCGTCGGCTTCCAACTCGTAGGGTTCGCGGATGTCCAGCACCAGCGGCGGCGCCGGCGACGCCAGCAACTTTCGCAATTCTATCGCCGAAATTTCAACGACACCCGACGAGGACGGTTCAGTCGCCTCTGAAGTGGGCGGCGGGGCAGAGGTCTCTTTCTTTTTGGGTTTCAGCCAGTCAAACATTGTGGCCTCCTGTAAACGGCAATCATATCATCCCTTCACCTTCATCGGCAGGCCAGCCACCATAAAAATCACTTCGTCGGCCACAGCCGCCAGCCGTTGGTTGACCCGGCCCAGCGCGTCGCGGTAAACCCGGCCCAACGGGTAGGGCGGAACCAGGCCCAGCCCGACTTCATTTGAAATGATGATCCACTCCGCCCGGCTCTCGGCATAAGCCGCCAATAAATCATCCACTTCGGCGTTGAGGGCGGCTTCGGCGGCTTGCGAGGTGACGGGTTCGGGCAGGGGGATGATGACGTTGCTGGCGAGGAGGGTGAGGCAGTCCATGAGGATGACATTGGCTTCGCCACGGTTGAGCCGGATCGCGTCCCCGACCTGCTTCGGCGCTTCGAGCGTTTTCCAGTGGGCGGGCCGTTCGGCGCGATGGGCGGCGATGCGTTCGGCCATTTCGCCGTCGCCGGCTTCGGCAGTCGCCACGTACAGCACCGCGTTCGAGTCGCCGTGCTCGGCGGCCAGCTTTTGCGCGTAAGCACTCTTGCCGCTCCGCGCGCCGCCCAGCACCAGCGTCAACCGTTTTCCCAACGTTTCCCCCTTTCCCTGATTTCCTTTACGCTTTTCTCCAGCGCCGCCAGCGAGGAGTAAAAGTCGTCTTCGCCAAAGATTTCAAGGGTGAGGACGCCGGTGTAGTGTTCGCGCAAAAGCAGTTCGACGACGGGGTTGAGTTTTTCGGGCGGCACGTGCGCCAGCGATTTGTGATCGCGCTCGGCCAGGCCGTGAAGGTGAATGACGCGCGTGCGCGGGAGCGCGGCTCGCAAGTAGGGTAATGGGTCGTGGCCGTCGAGCCACAAGTGGCCCACGTCCACACAGCGGCTGACCGGGACGCGATCTATGACGGGCAGGATGAAGTCGAGCGCGTAACTTTCCAGATTTTCGACGGCTAACTTTTCAGGACCGCCTGCCCAGCCCGACACAAGTTCGAGCGCGTGAGCCGAGTGACTCTGCCAGGTTGTGAGTTGATCCGGCGTTGCGCCGCTTCGAACTTCCTTGCCGTCAAGGTGCAGAACGTAAGCCCACGGGTTGAGGGCGCGGGTGCAGTCAATCACTGTTTTGGCTTTGACCAGTGAGACGTGCCCTTCGTCGCCGCCCGCTCCAAGCCGGAGATCGAGAGGGAGATGGACGGTGAAAGTCAAACCGTGAGAGGCGGCTAACCCGGCGAGTCCGGCGATGGTTTGGGGCGAGGGCAGGTTGTTCGGGCCGTCGTCTACTTCAAACAGAACAAGCTCTATGTCGTCAACCTTGTCGGCCAGGAAACGAACGTTGGGCAGGATGTCGTCGGGAATGATGTAAGAAGTGGCGCCAAGGCGAAAAGGATACATGGAAAATCCCAAATCTCAAATTTCAAATCCCAAGTGAGGGCGAGTTGGCGGCGAAGGTGAGGAGGACGGCGAGTTCGGCGAGTTCGACGGTGAGGCCGAGCACGTCGCCGGTGACACCGCCAAGGCGAGCGCGGGCGAGGGCGATGACAGTGAAGGCGACGAGGTGAGCAAACAGCGCGGCTCGAAGCACGCGGTTCTCGAAGATGTCTGCCGTGTACTCGTCGAACTCACAGGGGATGGGGGCCGGCAGCGCCGGGCGGCGCACGACCTCCGCGAGGTTGATGCGTCCTCGGA
>CAYSIV010000017.1:0-19691 GCA_964431175.1 uncultured Anaerolineales bacterium | reverse complement strand
GCTCGAAGCACGCGCCAGCCATCGAACTGAAAGAGATGGCTGTTACCGCTGAAGAGGAGGATGAGGAGGCCGACAATGATTGCCAACGGGATGATGGCGGCGGCGATGATGACAGATGAGGTGAGGCCGGTGGCGAAGTTTGTGCCGAGGCCGCCGGAGCGGGCCGAGGGTTGGCAGGCGACGACGAGGACGAGCCAGCGTGCCAGGACAGCGGCAAGAGCGATGGGGGCAATTAGGTTGGGCAGGAGCGTGATTGGGAACGGCGGATAAAAAGGTGGAAGTAAATAGGCGACGGCGAGAATTTTGAGAATGAGAAAGAGAGTGAGGCCAACGACGCCGAACGTTCCAAGGCGCGGGTCGCGCATGATCTCGAGCCGGCGTTCGGGCGCGGCGGCGGCGAGCAGGCCGTCGCAACAGTCGGCGAGGCCGTCGAGGTGCAAGCCGCCAGTGAGCGCGGCCCAGAGGGCGACGGTGAGAGCGGCGGCCAACAACGGCGCGAATGTCTGGCTGAGGAGAAAATGTGCGGTTGAAAGCAGTGCGCCCAGTGTCAGGCCCACCAACGGGAACCACGCCGCCGCGCGGCCTAATTCGGTTGGCCCACTCGCTTCGGTGCGAACAGGCAGGGTAGTGAGAAAGCTGAAGGCGAGGCGGAGGTGTTTCATTAGCGAGAAAGATTTACCGCGAAGACGCGACCCCGCAAAAGGAAGCGGGGCAGGCGAACGCAAAGTTTCTTTATCAATTTTTTCTTCGCGCTCTTAGCGCCTACCCGCCAAACCCTTAGGGTCTTGGAGACCCTAAGGGTTTGGCGAGTTATTCGGATAGGCATTTAGCGCCTTTGCGGTAAAAATCAGTTCTTGTCGCTTACGCCTGCTTCGGCGAAGGTAGCCATTTCGTTGAAGATACGGGTGGCGGCTTCGATGAGGTGAAAAGCCAGAGCCGCGCCCGTGCCCTCGCCGAGCCGCAGGTCGAGATCGAGCAGAGGCCGCAGACCGAGTTGTTCCAGTATAACGCGGTGGCCGATCTCAACAGACTGGTGGGCGGCGATGAGATACGGCTTGACTTCAGGCGCGAGGCGGGCGGCAACCAGCGCCGCCGCGCCGGAGATGAAGCCGTCAATGACGACCGGAATTTTGTTCGCCGCCCCGCCGATGATGACGCCGACCAATCCTCCGATCTCCAATCCTCCCACCTTACACAACACATCCAGCGGATCGTTTGAATCTGGTTTATTGACGGCCAGGGCGCGCTCGATGATTGAAATCTTGCGCGCCAGCCCGGCATCATCCACGCCCGTGCCGCGCCCGGTGACTTTGGCGACGGGCTGGCCGGTTAGGGCGGCGACGATGGCCGCCGAGGCGGTCGTGTTGCCGATTCCCATGTCCCCGGTGGCTACCAGATCGAGCCCTTGGGCTACTTCAACATTCACCGCCTCAATGCCAACCTGAATGGCGGCTTCAGCCTGAGCGCGAGTCATGGCCGGGCCGTGGGCCATGTTCTGCGTGCCGGGCGCAATTTTGTGATGCCGGATCGGCGTGGCCGGGTCGAAGTCGGCGGCCACGCCAATGTCTACGGCAACCACACGCGCGCCTGCTTGCCGGGCCAGCACGTTGATAGCCGCGCCGCCACGCGCGAAATTCAGCACCATTTGCGGCGTCACTTCGGCAGGGTAGGCGCTCACGCCCTCGGCGGCCACCCCGTGATCGGCGGCCATGACGACGATGGCTTTGCGTTCAACCGAAAGCGGTGTCTTGCCGGTGATGGCCGCCAGTTGAATCGAAAGTTCTTCGAGGCGGCCTAAACTGCCGGGCGGTTTGGTGAGGGTATTTTGCCGGGCGCGGGCGGCGGCTTGAGCAGAGGTGTTAAGAGATGGGATGGCGGGCAGGGTGAGAGTCATGTGGTTTCGTCCCACAGCGGCTCGGCTACGCCGCGCACTTTGTTCTCGTAGCGGGCCATGGCGAACAGCAGGTCGGACAGGCGGTTGAGATAGGGGATGATGAGCGAGTTGATCGGCTCGCCATGCGAGAGAGCGATACATTCACGCTCGGCGCGGCGGCACACCGTGCGGGCGACGTGCAACTGCGATGCGCCCACCGAGCCGCCGGGCAGGATGAAGTTCTCCAGCGGCCCGACGATTTCCCTCAGTTCGTCAATCAACCGTTCCAGTTTTTCCACGTGCCGCTCTTCAATCTGTGGAACCGGATGCTTCACCTTATCTTCTTCCAGGAAGCATAGGTCACAGCCGAGATGGAAAAGCTCGTTTTGAATAACGGGCAACACTTCGGCCAGGCGGTCACACAGGCCGTGGGCCAGGGCCGCGCCAATGGCCGAGTTCAACTCGTCCACCGTGCCGTAGGCCTGCACCCGAAGCGAGTCTTTTGACACGCGCTGTCCGTCGCCCAGGCCGGTCGTGCCGTCGTCGCCTTTGCGGGTGTAGAGCTTAGTGAGTCGAGGCATAATGCGTCCTCCCGTCAAACGTCAAGCGCGACGTTTGTCGTTTTACGTTCTTCCGTCCGGCAACACCAGCGGCGTGCCGTGGGTGGGGTGGGTAAAGATGTTGACCGGCAAGCCGTAAGCCAGACTGAGGTGAGCCGGGGTGAAGACTTCGACGGGGCGACCGGCGGCGCGCACTTCGCCGTTGTGGAGCAGGGCGACCCGGTCGGCGTAGTCGGCGGCCTGGTTCAAGTCGTGGAGTGTGGCCAGCACGGCCAACCCGCCTTCGCGGGCCAGCGTTCGCACCAACTCCAGCACGGTCACTTGATGCTTGAGATCGAGATGAGCCGTGGGTTCGTCGAGCAGAAGCACGCGCGGCTCCTGGGCCAGAGCGCGAGCGATGACAACTCGCTGGCGCTCACCGCCCGAAAGCTCGTCGACCCGGCGGCTGGCTAATGTGTCAACTTCGGTGCGGCGCATGGCTTCCCAGGCAACGCCGCAGTCGTGTTTGCTCTCGCCGCCCCACAGCGGCAGGTGTGGTGTGCGGCCCATCATCACAATTTCGGCCACGGTGAAGGCGTCGGGCAGGTTCACGGCTTGCGGTACCACGGCGATCTGGCGGGCGCGCTCGCTGGGTTGCAGGTGAAGCACGTCCACCAAGTCGAGCCTAATCTTTCCGGCCATGATTGGGACAATGCCGCTGATGGCGCGGATGAGGGTAGACTTGCCTACCCCATTTGGGCCGACGAGGGCGACGACTTCGCCCGACTGCACGTCGAGGCTGACCTCGCGCAAGACGGCCCGACCGTGGTAGCCAGTGGAGAGATTGGAGATGGAGAGGGTAGTCATAGTTGCCGGTTCCAGATTTAGAAGACAGAACGTTTGAGTCGACGAAGCAAGAAGACAAAGAACGGCGCGCCAATCAGGGCGGTGATCACGCCAACCGGAAGCTCTTGCGGCGCGAACACGGTGCGGGCGATCAGGTCGGCCAGGATCAAAAAGGCCGCGCCGCCGATGGCCGAGAGCGGAATGAGCCGGCGATAGTCTGGCCCGCCCAGCATGCGCAAAATGTGCGGCACGACGAGGCCGACGAATCCGATCAGCCCGCCGAAGGCCACTGCCGCCGCCGTCATCAGGGTGGCCGCGCCGACGATGATCAGTTTGAGGCGTTCGACGTTGATGCCAAGTTGCCGCGCCTGCTCTTCGTCCAACTGTAAAACATTGAGGGCGCGGGCGTGCAGTTGCAGGCTGACCAGGCCGACGATGAGATACGGCAGGACGATCCCAACTGGCTCCCAGCCACCGCCGATGTAGCCGCCCAGCAACCAGTTGAAGGCGCGGCGCAAGCCTTCGGGCGAGCGAAGCATCCAGAAGGTGGTGATAGCGCTGGCAAATGAGCCGACGGCGATGCCGGCTAACAGCATTGTAGTCACTGGCGTGGTGCGGCCCACCCGGGCCGCCATCACCACCATCGCCACGGCGGTTGCCCCGCCGAGAAACGCTCCCAACGGTACAGCCATCAGCCCGAGTCCTGTCGCTGGTAAGCCAAAGGTGATCACTAATGTCGCGCCAAACCCGGCGCCTGAGGCCACGCCGACGAGATAGGGATCAGCCAGCGGGTTGCGGAACAGGCCTTGATAAGCTGTGCCAGCCGAGGCGAGCGCGGCGCCGGTAAGAGCCATGAGAGCCACCCGGGGCAGGCGGATGTCGAACAGGATCGTGTTGAATGTGTCCGGGTAGTGGGTGGTGAAGCGAAAGAGCCGCGCCCCGATCATTTGTATGACTGCCAGCGTCGGAATAGAGACGGCTCCCACGGCCACCCCCATCAAGGTCGCAATCACCAAGGCGGCCAGGCACAAGGCGAACAGCAGGCGCGTCGTTCGTGGCGGAGCGAAGACCTGCTCCGAAAGCTCTGCGTTGGAGGCGGGCTTTTCCTTCTCCTGTTCGCGAGTGCCGCGAACAGGAGAAGGCGCCACGGGCTGAGGTCTCACTTGAACAAGTCGGGGTGAATCAATTTGGCTAATGTCTCCAGCCCATCTACAACGCGCGGGCCGGGGCGGTCAACCAGGTTGCCGTCAATGGAAAACACAGCGCCGTTTTTGATCGCCGCAATCGTTTCCCAGCCCGGTCGGGCCATCACCTGTTCTGACGTGCGGCCACTGTAACTGGCATGGCTGAAGATGACGATGTCCGGGTTCTGGTTGACGATTTCTTCCAGACTCATCTGGAAGTCTTGTGCGTTGCCGACGGAGCCGACGTTGATACCGCCAGCCAGGTTGATGAGCGCCTCGGCATAAGAATCGGGGCCACGCGTCCACGGGCTGGAGGGATCAGTATCGTCGGTTTCGTAGAACACTTTGGGCCGTGTGGCGAGAGGTGCGGTCTTGGCCGATATGGCTTCGACGCGGGCTTTCATGTCGGCGACTAACTTCTCCGCCTCGGCCATATGGCCGGTCAACTTCCCAACGCCGAGAATATCACCATAGACATCGTCAAGAGTGCTGGTCGAATAGACTGTCAAGCCCAGGTCGGCCAGCGCTTTCACGTCGTCGGGGTTGGTGATCCCGGCGGCCAACACCAGGTCGGGTTGGAGGGCGACGATGGCCTCGGCGTTAACTTTGGGATACAGGCTGCCGATGCTGGGCACGCTGGCGGCCTCGGCTGGGTAATCTGAATACTCATCGCGTCCAACCAATTGCGCGCCTGCGCCGAGAGCGAACACGATCTCGGTGTTGGAGGGGGCAAGGGAAACGATGCGTTGGGCGGGCGCGGCCAGTGTAACCTCGCGTCCCAGGCCGTCGGTGAGGACGATTGGCTCGGCAGTTGGTTCAGCCGTTGGCGCTTCAGTCGGGGCGACCGTCGGCTCGATGGTGGGCAGAACGGTTGGGGTTGCCGGTGTTGCACATGCGCTTAATAGCAAAGTGAGCGCCAGAAAGGGTAAAAGTAGTTTTCGGAACATGATTAGAGTTATCCTGAAATTTGTCGTTTGACGTTTATCGTTTGATAGAATGAACACCTAAAAATGTCTCTCCCGTTTTTGACGGGATTTATGGGTGTCACCCTGAGCGAAGCGAAGGGTCTCTGGCTGGTTGCGCCGAGATTCTTCGCTTCGCTCAGAATGACAGGGGCGCTTTCCCGTTAAAGCCGGAAGAACCCTAAAAATAAAACCCCCTTATCTCGCGACAAGGGGGTTAAGGGGGACCTGACTGATTCAACATCATTCCCGTCTCCTTTCTGCGAAGGTCTGGAAAATGTGGTGAAGGCAGGCGGCCTGGCTTGGATAGTGGTTAGTGGTTGGTGGTCAATGGTCAGAAGTTTTCTGATCACTGCCTCCCATCCACTGCTCACTGTCCTTACAGTTGCGCGACAGCGCCGGACTCCGTTCGATGTTTGAACGCCACCGGCTTCGTCTTTGTGCCCTGACCATCCGGGGTGCAGGGCACCTTCACTACTCTATTCGGTTGTGACAGCAGTGTACCGCAGGCCAGAGAGGGGTGTCAAGTGTCGTTTGCCGCGTGTCGTGTGATAAGATCGCTCCGCTCCAACTTCAAATCTCCAATCTCTAACTACCAACGTCCAACCCACAACCTCATGCGTCAAAAACCCGATTTCACCAAAGTCAAATACTTCCCCGGCACGCACGGCAACTCGTTCGATGTTTTGCTCCACATCATGGACGTTATCGAGAACCTGCCTGCGCCCATCTTCGCCGCCATCTTGCTTCTCATCGCCACCTTGCCGACGTGGGGCCGCTGGCCGCTGACGGTTGGCTTGTGGCTGTTTATGCTCGGCGATTGGGCATTGCTGGCGGCTCTGCCTCGTGCTGGCAAATCGTTTGGCCCGGCCAAGCCGCCCGTGCTGGCGCTGGCCGTACTGCGCGCGCCATTCGCCCTTCTGCCGATCCCCTTTGCTCTGCCCATGCAAATTGTCGGCACGCTCCTTGTCATTTACAGCTTTTGGATCGAGCCGCACCGGCTGACTGTCACCAGGCAAACGTTGAAGTCCCCCAAGCTCAAACCTGGCCGGCCAATCCGCGTTCTGCATCTTGGCGACTTGCACGTCGAACGCATCACCGAGCGCGAGCGCGAACTGCTCAAACTCATCCCGTCGCTCAACGCCGACTTAATTCTGTTTTCTGGCGACTTCCTCAACCTCTCTTACATTCACGATCCGGTCGCGCAAGCGCACGTCCGCGAGATTGTCAGCCAGTGGTCGGCGCCGCTCGGCGTGTATGCCGTGTCGGGCAGCCCGGCGGTAGACAAGGAAGAAGTCGTCCCTTCCCCGCTCCTTGACGGTCTGCCCCTACATTGGCTGGGCGATGAGAAGGTGACAATCTGCCACAATGGACACGAGATCGATCTGGTGGGATTGGTCTGCTCCCACAAACCGTTTGTAGACGGGCCAAAGCTGATCGAGGTGTTGGGAGGCCGCCCCTCGCGGTTCACTATTTTGCTATACCACACCCCTGATCTGGTCTTGGACGCCGCCGAGGCCGGGGTTGACCTTCAGCTTTCGGGGCACACCCACGGCGGCCAGGTGCGCCTGCCATTTTTCGGCGCGCTGATCACGGCTTCGCTCTACGGCAAACAGTTTGAAGTGGGGCGGCGGCAGGTGGATGAGTTGACGCTCTACGTCACGCGCGGAATCGGAATGGAGGGCAAAGGTGCGCCGCGCGTGCGCTTTCTATGTCCGCCGGAAATTATTTTGTGGGAGATTGATGGCACATGAGGTTTTCTCCCTCTCCCGCCTTCGGAATGTGCTGTCCATATCTGAAGGCAGGAGAGGGGCCGGGGTGAGGGCCGAATGCTTCGCCCCTACGAGATCACATTTTGAAATATTCTTCGAAATTCGGTTTCCATCCCTCAGGCACATAGTCGCCTGAAGCCCTATCCTGGTTATATCTGCCCTTGTATTCCTTTCGGGCAATTTTCTCCAGCGCCTCCGCAAAGCCATCTATTTCGTCAGTCGTGTTGTAAAGTCCGAAGCTGGCGCGCACCAGGCCCGGCATTTCCCGGCGGTCGTGGGCCAGCATCTCGTCGCGCACCCGCGCCGTTTCTTCGGGCGAAAGTTCAAGCAAGCGCAAAATATAAGGATGCGCACAGAAGCAACCGTTGCGCACGCCAATGCCAAACTCGTGGCCGAGGATGGCCGCCACCAGAAAGTGCGGCATGCCGCGCAAGTTAAATGGGATCACGCCAAGCCGGGTTCTGGCCCGCGCCGGGTCGTGGTCGCCCAAAATCTCCACGCTTTCCATCTGGCCCAGTCGTCGAAGCGCGTGCTCGGTCAACTCAGCTTCGTGCTCGGCGACGGCCTCCATGCCTACCGCCTCAAGCTGTGTGATGGCCGCCGCCAGCGCCACCGCGCCAACCACGTTCGGGCTACCGGCCTCGTCGCGGTCAGGCGGGCCGCTCCACTCCACCGAGTCTTCGGTGACGATCTCCACCGTGCCGCCTCCGCGCAAGTCGGGTTCCCCGTGTTCAAAGGTGTCGCGCCGCCCGATCAGCGCCCCGGTTCCATAAGGCGCGTACATCTTGTGAGCCGAGATCGCAACGTAGTCAAAGTGCCCTGGGTCATCGAGCGCGCCCACGTTCACCTTGCGGTGCGGGGCCAGTTGGGCGCAGTCAATCAGAATCTGTGCGCCTGCCGCGTGCGCCTTCTCGGCCAGCCGCCGCGCCGGATTGATGAAGCCGGTGACGTTGCTTCCGCCCGAGATGGCCACCAACGCCACCCGCCCCGCGTACTCTTTTAGCTTGCGGTCATAGTCGTCCTCATCCAATTCGCCATTCGGCTTCACGGCCACATGAACGACATTAGCCACCGCGCGATAGGGCAAGTCGTTCGAGTGGTGCTCCATCATCGAGACCAGCACCCTATCTCGCCCGGCCTCAAAATGAAAGCGCCGGGCAAGCTTGTTGAGCGCCTCGGTTGAATTCTTGCCGAAGATACAAACGTGCGTGGCCGGGTCGGCGCCGACGAAGCGCAGAGTGATCTCGCGAGCCTGCTCGTAAGCATGGGTGGCCAGCTGGCTCTTGAAGCCCGTGCCGCGATGCACCGACGAGTACCACTGCATGAAGTTGTTGACGGCTTCCTGCACGGGGCGCATTGGCGGCGTCGAAGCCGCGTTGTCGAAGTTGATGTACGGCCCAATTGAGCCGTCAAGCCGTGGAACTTGTTGCTCGACGGAGAAGAGGGAGCGAAGGTGAGGACGGGTCATAAGCAAGGTCTCCGGTTGTTGGTGAAGTTATCAGATTATAGTTCACTCTCTTCGCCAAACGTGTACAATACCGCCCATGATCACCATACTCGGCCTCGGCCCCGGCCACCCCAGTCACCTCACCCGTGAAGCGTGGGACGTGCTCACGAATGCTACCGAGATTTACGTCCGCACGGCTCGCCACCCCACACTAGGCGGTTTGCCGTCTACGCTCACGGTTCACTCGTTCGACGCCATCTACGACGCAACCGAAAAGTTTGAAGAGGTGTATCGGCAAATTGTCGAGCGCGTGCTGAAACTCGGCCAGCGACCCGAGGGCGTGATTTACGCCGTGCCCGGCCACCCGGCGGTGGGCGAAGCGACGGTTGAACAGATTCGCAAACGCGCCGCTGAGATCAATCTGCCAGTGCGCCTCATCGCCGGACTCAGTTTTGTGGAGCCGTCTCTGCTGGCGTTGAACGTAGATGCACTCCCCGGCCTTTTCGTGGCCGATGCTCTTGACCTGGCGACTCGCGCCCACCCGTCGTTCAGTCCCGACTCACCCGCCCTCGTCGCCCAACTCTACAGCCCCGACCTGGCCTCGGACGTGAAACTGACATTGATGAATCAGTACAACGATGATCACGAAGTGGCCCTCGTCCACGCTGTCGGTACTCCCGACGAGCTTGTGGAGTGGATGCCGCTTTACGAGATCGATCACTCCGCGCGAGCGCAAATCTCTCATCTCTCCTCTCTCTTCATCCCGCCCATCGCTCGCCCCGGATCGTTTGAAACTTTCCAGAACACCATCGCTCGCCTGCGCGCGCCCAACGGTTGCCCCTGGGATCGTGAGCAGACTCACCAGACTCTGCGCTCGCACCTGCTCGAAGAGGCTTACGAAACGCTGGCCGCCCTCGACGCCGACGACCCTGATATGTTGCGCGAAGAATTGGGTGATTTGCTTCTGCAAGTTGTGTTGCAGACGCAGATTGCTATTGACGACGGCGAGTTTAATATGGCTGATGTGATCGGCGACATCAACGCCAAACTCATCCGCCGCCACCCGCACGTATTTGGCGATGTGAAAGTGAGCGGGGCGGGGGAAGTGCTGGTGAACTGGGAGAAACTCAAAGAGCAGGAGCGGGCGGACAACCCGGAGAAAAAGAACGGCTTGCTAGCCAGCATCCCGGCGGCCTTGCCGGCGCTGGCTCAGGCCCACACTTATCAATCTCGCGCCGCCCGTGTGGGCTTCGACTGGCCGGACGTGAGCGGCGTCAAGGCCAAGATTCACGAAGAGATGGCCGAGATCGAGTCGGCTGGGGACGAGAACGCGCGAGCCGAAGAAATGGGCGACTTGCTGTTTGCCGTCGTCAACTGGGCGCGCTGGCTGAACGTCGATCCCGAAGTGGCCTTGCGCGAAGCCAACGAGAAGTTTGCCAAACGCTTTGCTTATGTGGAATCTGGCGCGAAAGCGCAAGGCCGGGAACTGAGCGCCCTGACCCTGGCAGAGATGGATGCGTTGTGGGACGAGGCGAAGACCGACGACGGACGAACGACAAAGAACGGATGACGACGGACGACTCTTTCGTCCGTCGCCCTTACTTCTTTCGCAAAATCGGGCGATGGGCGATTAACCAACTCTGGCTGTTGAGCGGCGATTGCTTCCCCGGCTTCAGGCGCTCGTAACTGCCATCAGGCAGAAGACGGCGGGCGGAGGCGTTGTCGTTTAGATACGTTTCCAGGATCTCGTCGCGCATGTGGCGGATCAACTGCTGACCCTGAATCGGAAAGAGCACTTCCACCCGCCGGTCAATGTTGCGCGGCATGAGGTCGGCGCTACCCAGGTAAACTTCCTCGGCGCCGCCGTTGCGGAAGTAGTAGATGCGGCTATGTTCCAGAAAGCGGCCCACAATGCTGATGACGCGGATGTTGTCGCTCACCCCGGGGATGCCGGGCCGCAAACAGCACATGCTACGCACCAGCAAATCCACTTTCACCCCGGCCTGCGAGGCCAGATACAACAACTGAATCATCGGCTTGTCCACCAGGGCATTCATCTTGAAGATCAGATGGCCCTTCTCGCCTTTGCGCTGGTGCTCGATCTCGCGCTTGATCAATTCTTCCATGCGCGAGCGCAGGTTAATGGGCGCGACCAGCAGTTTGCGGTAATCCTTTTTGTCCGAGTAGCCGGTGAGGTAATTGAAAAGGTTGGTGGCGTCGGCGCCGATGTCTTCGTCGGCGGTGAAGAGGCCCAGGTCGGTATACAACTGCGCCGTGACCGTGTTGTAGTTGCCGGTGGCAAGGTGGACGTAGCGGCGGATGCCTTCGCCCTCTTTGCGGACCACCAGCGCAATCTTGGAGTGGGTCTTCAGCCCCAGCAGGCCATAAACGACGTGGACGCCTTCGGCTTCCAGCTTTTTGGCCCAGGTGATGTTGCTCTCCTCGTCGAACCGCGCCTTGAGTTCCACCAGCACAGCCACCTGCTTGCCTTCCTCGCCGGCTTGTAGAAGCGCTTCGACCACAGGCGAGTTGCGGCCTACGCGGTAGAGCGTTTGCTTGATGGCTAACACGTCCGGGTCGCTGGCGGCCGTTTGCAGAAACTCCACCACTGGCATAAATGAGTCGAAGGGGTGGTGCAGTAAAATGTCGCCCCGGCGAATGGCGGCGAAAATGTTGCCGTCGGCGGCTTTGCCGTTGAGGGCCGGCGGAATGGCGGGTATGAAGGGCGTCTCTTTTAAGTCGTATCGATCCGTGCTGTACAGACTCATCAGACTGCTCAAGTCCAACGGGCCTTCGGTGATGTAAATGTCGTTGCGATCTAGCTCCAGGTTCTCGATTAGAATGTCCCGGATGTGATCGGGCATGGCCTCATGGATGGTGACCCGCACCACCGAGCCAAAGCGGCGCTGGCGCACACTCTGCTCAATCGACTCCAGCAGGTCGGAAGCCTCGAGTTCCTGAATAGTGGTGTCGGCATCGCGGATGACGCGGAAGGGATGCGCCTCGACGACTTTCATGCGGGGGTAGAGGGAATCCAGATAAGCGGCAATCACTTGCTCCAACCAGACGAAATAGTGGTTGTAAGGCACAGTGCCATCTTTGCGTGTGCTGCCCGAGGATCGTTTGATGGGCACCAGGCGTGGCAGACTGCCCGGCACCTTGATGCGCGCAAAATGCTCGGCGCCTTTTTTGCCCCGAATCAGGACGGCCAGGTTCAAGCTGAGATTGGAGATATGAGGGAAAGGGCGGCCCGGGTCGAAGGCCAGCGGGGTGAGCACCGGAAAGATGACTTCGTCAAAATAATCTTTGACGCTGGTTTTTTGCTTGTCGTTGAGTTCGTCGTAGTTCAGGATGTGGACGCCAGAGTCGCGAAGTTTGGGCAACAGTTGCTCGCGCAGACACTTGCGCGCGTCTTCCATCAGTTTGAGTGATGCTTTGCGAATGGCGGCCAACTGCTCGGCGGGTGTCAAACCGTCAGCCGGGATGTCCACCACGCCGGCGGCAATTTGCTGTTTGAGGCCCGCTACCCGCACCATAAAGAACTCGTCCAGGTTCGAGCCGACAATGGCCAGGAATTTGACTCGTTCCAGGAGCGGATTCTTTTCGTCTTGCGCTTCTTCGAGCACCCGGCGGAAAAATTCTAACAAGCTCAACTCGCGGTTAATGTAAAGCTGGGGATCATCCAGATTGATCTTATCCGTTTGTTTTTCCGCCGTCTCGGTCATGGCTGGCCTGCTTCTCAATCGTTCAAATAAAATGTCATTCGCTGGAGATGGATGACCGGGTCAATGTTCTGCACCTTTACGCTTTTAGGAACGCTAAGACTGATGGGCGCATAATTGAGAATGCCCTCGATGCCGGCCTCTATCAAATGGTCGGCTGTCAGCTGAGCTTTTTCGGCAGGCACAGCCAGCATGGCAATCTTGAGGCCGCGCGCCTGAATTTCTTTCGCCAAGTTTGCCACATCCAAAACTGTTAGCCCGTTCACAGTGGTTCCCACTTTCGCCGGGTTGTTGTCGAAAAGGGCAGTGATGCGGAAGCCGCGGTTGGCAAACCCATTGTAATTGACCAGGGCGTGGCCCAGGTCACCGACGCCCACCAGCGCCACTTCCCATTCGCTCTCCACCTTGAGGATTCTTTGCAGTTGTTGAATCAGGAACTTGATCTGGTAACCGGTGCCCTGCTTGCCGAACTCGCCAAAGTGCGAGAGGTCTTTGCGAATTTGCGCCGAGCTAATGCCAAGTCGCTCGCCCAGTTCTTTCGAGGACGTGATTTGCTGGCCTTCCTGGGCCATGCGTGAAAGTGCGCGCAAGTAAACAGGCAATCGCCCGACAACAATGTCTGGAATTTCCCGCAATGTCATGAATTTGGCTCTCCCCGAAAGTTTGTCGTTTGTGATTGTGCGTGCTAATGCTAAACTACTTTAGCACGCTTCCAAAAGTTAGACAAGCCAAATTGTTGTAAAATGCCGTTATGCGCCCGTCGGCGTCCCCTTTGCGCCCCCGCGCACCCGCCCTCATCTTTTTAGCCTGGGCCGGAGTCCTCCTCTGGCCTGTTCTTTTTCACCCGGCCTGGGTTCTCACGCCCCCCCGCGCCCGGTTTTCCGACCTGCTCATCTCGCACTGGCCGAACGCCGAGTTTCTCCGTCGGGCGCTCTTCGAGTTTCACCAATTTCCTCTATGGAATCCGTCAATTTTAGGGGGGGCGCCGTTTGCCGCTGACCCGCTTTCCGGGCTTTGGTATCCGCCCAACTGGTTGACCGTCGCCTTGCCTTTACCGTTTGCCTTCAACCTGTTGCTGATTCTGCATTTGGCCTGGGCAGGCTGGGGGATGTACCGCTGGGCCAGAGTCGACGGATTCGGGGTGTGGCCGTCGCTGTTGGGGGGGCTGGCCTTTGCCGGTTTGCCCAAGCTCATCGCCCATGCCGGCGCGGGGCACATTTCGCTCGTCTTCGCCGTCTCGTGGACGCCATGGCTCTTGCAGAAGGCAGAGTTGGGAAGGATGAACGCTTCGCGCGAATTTCATCCTTCACGCGAAGCGTCCATCCTTTATCCTTCTATTATTTTGGCATTAATTTTTCTGGCTGATGTTCGCTGGGCAGTTTACGCCGGGGCGGCCATGATCGTTTTAGAGTTGAGCCGCGCTCGTTCAGCGGCTTCACTTCGTTCACTTCTGCTGTGCGTCTTTCTATTCCTCCTGCTCACCACCGTGGAATGGCTGCCTCTACTGGAGCTTGTCCGGCAGTCGTCGCGCACCGCGCTCACAATTGAAGAAGCCAGCGCGTTTTCGCTGAAGCCCACCGACCTGTTGGGGTCGATCTTTCCCAACTTGGGTGGTTTTCATGAGTTGATGACCTATCTTGGGCTCGCGCCGTTGGCCCTCGCTTTCATTGGATTATTCAAGGGCCGGGATCGCGTAGGCAAGGCAAGGGTCGTGTTTTTGGCAGTAATGGCAATATGGTGGTCACTGGGTTCGGGCGCAGGGCTGTTCGATCTTTTTGCCCACCTTCCCGGCTTGGGGTTGTTACGCGTGCCCTCGCGAGCCTGGTTTCTAGTCGGCCTCGCCGTTTGCTGGTTTGCCGTGCGTGGCGCGACAGTCATCGAGAATGGATTTCGGCTGGCTGGCCGCAAGTGGAATCTGGCGACGGCGGGCCTCATCGCCACCGGTTGGTTGCTGGCTATCGGTGGAAGCGCCGTGGCGGCCAAACCGTTGATCGGGTTTATCGGATTCGCTGTCATCCTGACCGCTGTTCTCCTCAGCCTTCGCCTCAAGCCGGCCGCGATCCTTCTAACCGTGATCATGTTGGGTGAGTTGCTCTGGTTCAACTCGTCGCTCATTACAGCCCGCCCGGCGCCTCAAAGCGCAGTGGCCGAGTGGCTGCGCCAGCAACCGGGCAAGTGGCGGGTATACTCGCCATCATACAGCCTGCCGCAGTTGGACGCGGTTCGCGCTGGCATTGAGCAGGCTGATGGCGTGAACCCGATCCAACTGGCCAGTACTGTAGCCTTTATGCGTGAAGCGACAGGCGTGACGGCGAGCGGCTACAGCGAGACTCTGCCGCCGTTCAAGAGCGAAGACGAAAAAAATACGGTTGTGGATGTGACCACCGCGAACGCCAACGCCGCGCCAGATGCCGGACTGCTTGGCGAGTTGAATGTGCGTTTCGTGTTGAGCGAGTTCGACTTAAAGGGCGAGGGACCTGCCCCTTCGACACGCTTCGCGTCAGGGCAAGCCCTGAGCGCAGTCGAAGGGTTTGAACTGCGAATACAAATTGGCTCGACCCGAATTTATGAGAATGTTCGCGACGGCGGGCGCGCGCGCGGCGGCACGATCAAATTTTGGAGCCCCAATCGAATTGTGGTGACGGCGACCGGACCGGGGCGCGTGGTGTTGAGCGAAGTGTGGTATCCCGGCTGGGTGACGCGCGTGGACGGCGCGCCAGCGGAGGTGGAACGCGCCGGGCTATTTCGGGCGGTGGCGGTGAACGTAGGTGAGCACGAAATTGTCTTTGAGTTCCGGCCATTGGTTGTATATTTGGGATTGGGAATCAGTGGGGCGGCATGGTTGATGGTAGCCGGATATATAGTTGGCCGGCAATGGCAAGCCAGCCATACCAGACGGGCCACGGAGTAAACGATGATCCGCGTGAAAACGAAAGAATGGGTGTGGGTGTTCATCTTTGCGGCGCTGGTGATGACGCTGACAACAGCGCCTTACGCGATCGGCGCCGCTCGCTCGAATGATGCCTGGCGGTTCTCGGGCTTCGTCATCGCCGTCGAAGACGGCAACTCGTATCTGGCTAAGATGCAGTTGGGGGCGCACGGCCAGTGGTTGTTTCAACTGCCTTACGCCGTCGAGCCACATCCGCGCGCGTTCATGTTTTCGTTTTACATCCTGCTCGGCAAGTTCATCGGCTGGGTCGTCGGCACGGACGATCCGCTTAGACTGCATGAGGCGCTTGTCTTCGGCTACCACGCCGCTCGAATATTCTGGGGCTTTATCTTGTTGTTAGTGTCGTATCGCTTTCTGGCCGAGTTGTTGCCGCTGGCGCGTCAGCGGCGGCTGGGATTAATCATCGTCGGCTTGGGCGGGGGGTTGGGGTGGTTGCTGGCCGCCCTGCGCACGGCGGGGACCCCGTTGGAGTTTTACTCGCCCGAAGCGTTCACCTTTCTCAATCTTTACAGCCTGCCGCACCTTTCGGCCACGCGGGCGTTTTTCCTCAGCGGGCTGTTGTGTTATCTCTGGGCTGTGCGCGGGCGCTGGCTGTGGGCCTTTGCCGCCGGGGCCGCCTGGTTTGTCATGACCCTCATCCAACCGCTCTACATGCTGATCATCTTTGCGTTGCTGGCGGTCCACGCTATGGGGCTGACGGTGTTCGCGTTTCGGCAAGGCGAATCGGAATTGATTCGCGGTGTGGATCTGGGCGGCGCGGCGGTGCGGGTGTGGTGGGTGGCCGGGGTGGCCGCCTCTGGCGGCGTCCCGCTGGTGCTCTACACCTTCTTGCTCTTCAATCTCGACCTCACCTATCAAACCTGGGCGGCGCAAAACATTATCCTCTCGCCCGCGCCGTGGCATTACCTCTCAGCCTGGGGGCTGTTGGCTCTGGCCGGAGTCTTTGGTTTGCGTTCGCTCTATCGCCGGAATTTAGTGGCCTGGACATTGGTGATGGCTTGGCTGTTGATCCTCCCGGTTTTGATCTACTTGCCCTATAACTTGCAAAGACGACTCGCCGAAGGCGCGCAGTTGCCGCTGGTGGCATTGGCTATGCTGGGCCTGACGGCGGGCATCGCCCGGTTGGGCCGCCTCAAAGTGGGGAAACATGTTCGACGATATGCGCCGTTGGTGTTGGTGGCGGTCTCTCTGCCGGCCACAGCCCTGCTCTGGGCGGGCGGGCTGATCTCAGTGTTAACTTTTGCCGGGCCGATCTATCAAACAAAGGATCAAGCAGCCGCGTATGCCTTTCTGGCCCGTAGCTTGCCGCCCCGGCAAGTGGTGTTGTCGTCATTTGAATTTGGCAACGCCCTTCCAGCCTACGGCTACCTTGTGCCTTACATCGGTCACGGCCCCGAGACGCCTTACCTTGAGTCCAAGCGCGGCATAGTGGCTGCATTCTACAGCGCCCGGACTCTGAGTGAAAGCCGATTCTCGGACTACTCACTCCTCGGCGCGCCTTACGTTGTCATCGGCCCGCACGAACACGACATCGGACGTTTCGATCCGGCGCTTCAGGCCAGATACCTGATCAAAATTTTCGAGTCGGGCGACTACTCTGTTTGGTCGCTCAAACCCAGCCCGTAAAAGTTTGGGAGTTACGCGGTTGGGCGACTAAAACCGGATTTCACCACAAGGATACAGAGTTCACGGAGACTTTCAAACTTTGAACGTGGACAACCTGAAGATATGGGCAACACAGCACTGGCCGGAGATCGTGGCCGCACTCGCGCCGGTCATCGTCTTTTGGCGGCTGGTGTTTGGCGGGCAAGTGCTGTACTGGGCACTGCCCGCTCTCCAGTTTGTGCCCTGGCGGGTGCTGGTGAACGATGCTTTGCGCCAGGGCCGCTTGCCGCTGTGGACGCCGCTGTTAGGCATGGGCGCGCCCCTCATGGCCAATTACCAGTCAGCCGTTTTTTACCCACCCAACTGGCTGGCCATCGTCCTCCCTCCCGAAATCGCCATCAGCGCCCTTGCTGTTCTGCATCTTTCGTTCGCGGGGGTGGGCATGGCGCGCCTGACCCGGCAGTTCAACCTGAGCAACTTTGGCGTTGCCATCACCGGCCTTACTTTCTGCCTCTCGGGCTATCTCACCGGACGCCTGTGGTTCATCACCATCAACAATTCAATAGCCTGGTTGCCGTGGATTGTGTTAGCTTCCTCGCCCCTACCCCGGCTTCGCCACCCCTCCCCCTTTCCTGTCTGTGTTGCTCCGACAGGAGAGGGGGAGGGGCCGGGGGTGGGGGCGAGACTCTCCGCCCTCATCGCCCTCCAACTCCTGGCCGGCCACGCCCAGACTTCCTTCTACACGTTGCTCCTCGCCGCCGCGTGGCTGGCCTGGCATTCTTTCAACAGCTCCAACCGTCCGCGAACATTGCTTCTCCATGGGATCAAATTCGGTTTCGCCGTTGCTCTCGCCGTCGGCCTCACGGCCATCCAACTCATCCCAACCTACGAACTCCTGCGCCAGTCACCTCGCGCCGACGCCGCCGAATACGAATTTGCCGCCACCTACTCACTCTGGCCGTGGCGCTTGCTCACCTTCTTTGCGCCCGACCTCTTCGGCCACCCCGCCGATCACAACTATCTTGGTTACGCCACTTATTGGGAAGACCATGCTTACCTGGGCCTCTTGCCATTGATGACCGCTGGTTACACCCTGGCCATGCTTTTCCGGAAAGAACACAGACGCGAAGCGCACAGAGGAAAGATACCAGAAAAAAACTTCGCGCTCTCTGCGCCCTCAGCGGTGATATTCTCCCTGCTCCTCATTCCCGTCTCTATCATTCTCGCCCTCGGCAACAACACACCCGCCTTCCCGTTTTTCTATCGTTACGTTCCCGGTTTCGATCTCTTCCAGGCCCCGGCCCGCATGCTCATTTGGTACACCTTTGCCGTCAGCCTGTTGGCCGGCATCGGCGCCGATCGCTGGCAAGCCTCAACGCGTAAACGCTACTGGGCACGGCTGGGCCTTGCCGGCAGTGTGGCGATGTTGATCCTTGGCCTGGCCGGGATGTTTTTCCTGACGGACCAAAATAGCCTCGTCCTCGCCCGAGGAGTCACCGGGGCCGCCGTCATTGCCATAGGAACCTTTGCCCTGGTTCTGACCCAGCCCGCCGAGCCCAGGCGCTGGCAGTGGCTGACCCTGGCTTTCATTACTCTCGACCTTGGCCTGGGCGCTGTTCGACTCAACCCGACTATTGATCCAGTTCTTTATCATCTTCAGCCTGCGTTCTCCCTCGCCGAAGGCCGTCTCTACCAGTTTGCCGGCGACGAGTACCGGGTCAAGTTCAACGAGTTTTTTCGCTTCAAATCGTTCGAACCTATTCACTCTCAAACGCTCGGCGAGTCTTTCCTGCCCAACCTCTCAGCGCTCAGCGGCATCGCCTCGGCCAACAACTTCGACCCGCTCCAGCCAGAGCGCTATGCTCGCTACCTTGAGGCGATGGAAAACTCGCCTCGCCTGCTCGACCTGGCCGACATTCGCGCTCTGGTCAAACCCATGGGTGTTGTTTCGTTGCGTAAGGCAAACAACGCCGCCCGCCTGCGCGTGATTTACAATGCCCAAACAGCGCCTAACGGCCAGGCGGCGCTGGACGCAATTACCCATCCCACTTTCGATCCCGACTCGCAAGTCATTTTAGAACCCGCCTCGGATGAAAGAGGCGGGTTGCCCCTTGATCCCAATCGCTTCATCGCAACGGTCACTCTTGAGCGCGACGGTTACGTCGTCCTCTCCGACACCTTCTATCCCGGCTGGCGTGTTTTCGTGGATGGCGTTCCCCAGCCGCTCCTGCGGGCCAACTACCTCTTTCGGGCCGTTGCCGTGCCTGGGGGTGAACACGAAGTGGTGTTTGAGTACGCGCCATTCTCGGTCACAATCGGGTTGATCATCAGCGCGGTCTCGATCCTTGTTTGGGTTGGCTTGTGGTGGATCGGGCAACGAATGGCCCTGGCGTAAGGGCGAAGCAGTCGGGCAAATACTCTGATGAACCCGTGATATAACCTCCGACTGCTTCGCCCTTACAATGTGGTCGCGCCACTTTGCCAACCTGAGAACAATTTCTGATGACATGAAACCTCTACTCAAGCCCTGGCTCGTCGTTCTCCTTGCCCACCTTGTTTACCTGGGCCTCATCCTGGCGCGCAACAACGGCGACCCGTTGGCCTTTGCCAAAATTGGCTCTACCGACTGCTATGGCAATAACCCCGGCTACGACGGCCAGTTCACTTACTTCATCGCTCGCGACCCTGCTCCGGCAACTGTTGCCCCGTTGCTTGACGTTCCGGCGTATCGTTACCAGCGCATCCTTTTGCCTGTGTTGGCCCGGCTGTTAGCATTCGGGCATCCGGCGTT
>CAYSIV010000016.1:28173-36972 GCA_964431175.1 uncultured Anaerolineales bacterium | reverse complement strand
CCTTCGCTCTGCTCAGGGTGACAACCGGTGGAAGACTTCTGCCAACGTGTACTAGTACACCCCGGCGGAAATCCCTCGTCGGTTTGTCATGCTGAGCGAAGCGAAGCATCTCTCTGCCGGGCCGGAGACCCTTCGCTCTGCTCAGGGTGACAACCGGTGGAAGACTTCTGCCAACGTGTACTAGCCTCCAATATCCGCGCCAGCTCCCTCGGCTGAGAATGCGCCTGTCCTTAGCTGTTCTGCGCCTGTTTCTGTTTGCGAACAGCCACTTATTAATCGAAACACCCTCGCTGGCGATCCTCAGATGAGGGTGTTGTCGTTTAGTTGTTACTTTCAATTTGAGCACAGTCTGGCTCTACGCCCTGATTCTAATCGTCGCGCTGGCCACGGTCAGCGCCATCATCCTGCGGCGCTTGCGTTCACGCCGTGCTCTCGAAGCTCGCCTGTCGGAACTCTCGATTCTGGCCGACGTCGGCCGGGCCATTCTCGGCTCGCAACTCGACTTGACGCGGCTGGCTGATCTTGTATACCAGCAAGCCGGACAGATTGTTGACACCAGCATCTTCCAACTTGGCCTCTTTGAAAGTGATCGTTACCGCCTGCTCATTTGGGTCATGGACGGCCAGCGCCGCCCCCCGATGGAATTCCGCCTCACGTCCGATTCTCCCGGCATTGTCGGCTGGATGCGCGAGAGCAAGCAACATTTGCTCGTGCAGGATTTTGAAACGCAAATCGAGTCACTTCCGGCAAAGCCGCGCTATATCTCTCCAAACCCGCCCCGCTCAGCCGTGTTTGTCCCCCTCCTCGCCGGCCACACGGTGCTCGGGGCCATGGCCATTCAGAGTCACCGGCCCAACGCCTTCTCCGAACGCGACCTGCGCTTTCTGTCCATCATCGCCAACCACGCCGCCGCCGCGCTCGAAAATGGCCGGCTGTTGGAGCAGGCCCAGCGCCGCGCCGCCCACCTTGAATTGTTGTCCGAAGTCTCGCGGCAGATCAACGCCATTCAACCCCTGCCGGCATTATATCGTCAGGTCGTCGAACTGATTGCCGAAAAATTCAGCGGCTACGAAGTCAGCTTCTTTGAGAAGAACGCTGATCGGCTGATCCTGCTTGCCACCACCCGCCCTGACTCTCAGGGTCAGCCGCCGACGTGGAAGATGGGCGATGGCCCGGTCGGTCAGGCCGCCTCCCTTCGTGTTCCGGTAGTGATCCGGAACCTGCCCGAATACCCGCCTGACATGATGGAACAGACAACAGCGAGCGTGCGGGCTGAGATTGCCTTGCCAATTGAAATTGACCAGCGCATATTGGGTGTCTTGGACGTGCAAAGCCAGGGCGGGGCGGCCTTCGACGAAGCGATAGTGTCGGTGTTTAAGTCACTGGCCGAACAACTGGCATTCGCTATTCTCGAAGCGCAAGTGTATGCCGCCGAGCGCCGCCGGTCGGAACAACTCACGGCCATCGCTCAAGTCTCACGCACCGTCACCTCAACACTGGAGTTGGACGACTTGCTTGACGAAGTGCTTGATCTGATTTCGGAACGGGAATATTTTGGCTACAAGCGCGCTCATGTTTTTCTGGCCCAGGACGACCGACTGGTGTTCCGCGCCGGGCTGGGCCGTGGGGCGGCGCGTTGGAGTGTGGAAGGATTAGCCCATTCACTCAGCGGCCCCGGCCTGATCGCAAAAGTCGGTCGAACCGGGCGGGCGGTCTTAATCGGCGATACGGCCCTCCATCCCGATTACATTCCCGGCCCCGGCTTGGAAGATACCCGGTCTGAAATGGCCGCGCCAATGGTGATGGCCGGGCGGCTGTTGGGCGTGTTCGATGTGCAATCGGATCAGGCGGGCGCTTTCTCTCAAGATGAGCTACAGACACTGCAAACGCTGGCCGATACGCTGGCCGTGGCGGTGCGCAATGCGCGATTGTTCGAAGCCGAGCGCCGCCGCCGCCGACTGGCTGAAATTTTGCGCGAAGTGTCTGTGGCCCTCACCTCCACCCTGCATCTGGACAAGGTGTTCGACCTGATCCTCAACGGTTTGGCGCGGGTGCTGAGTTACGATGTCGCCTCAATCTTGCTGGTCAATGAAGTGGGTGAAGTGGTTCTTCGCGCCAGCCGCGGCTCGCCGGGCGCTATCAAAGCGCTAGGCACGACTCTGGAAGTCAAACTGATTCCACGCGGCGAGACGTTTCCAACCACCGTTGACTTTAGCCGGGTGGACGATCAGGCCAGCTATCACACCTTGCTGGCGTTGCCAGAGCCTCATGTCTGCCTGGGCGCTGTTTTGGCCGCGCGCGGCGAACACTTAGGCTATCTGGTTGTGGATCGCGCCAGCGCCAACAAGTTTCTGGCGGAGGAAGTCGAGTTGATCGCCGCGTTTGCGTCGCAGGCGGCAGTTGCCATTGAAAATGCGCGGTTGTATAACGCCCAGCTTGAGCAGGCCTGGGTGAGCACAACGCTTTTACAGGTGGTTGAAGCCACCGCCCGCGCCCCCGAACTGGCCGAAGTGCTCGACACGGTGGCGCGCCTGACGCCTGAGTTTGTGGGCGTGGAACGATGCGCGGTCTTGCTGGCTGAGGGTGAAGACTTTGCTCTGGCGGCCTATCACAGTTCCGAGCCGGAACTTGTGGAAGCTGAGGCTGAAGTGTACTGCCGCTTCACTCTGGAAGAATGGCCGCAGTTTGCCGACATGGTGGGCAGTGGCCAGCCGGCGGTAATTATCCCTGAAGATGCCGACAACCCGATGCCCGAAGTGTTGCGCGACTTGTTTGAAGGCGTGACAATTCTTCTGCCAATGCTGGCTAAGGGGCGCGTGCTTGGGGCGCTGGTCGTCGGCCAAACACCCGGCGAGATTCCATTCACGCCGCAACGCATCCGCTTGATTAGCGGCATTGCCAATCAGGCCTCCCTGGCAATTGAGACTGCCGCCCTGCATCAGTCGCAACAAGAAGAAGGCTGGGTAAGCACCGCCTTGTTGCAAGTGGCCGAGGCGGTGGTGCGCCAGCCCACTCTGGAAGAGGGTTTGGAGACGGTGGCCCGTTTGATACCCATGCTGGTCGGCATCGAAAAGGTTGTCATCTTCCGCCGTCATGAAGGGACAGGCGTGTTCTTTGCCAGCCAGGTGATGGGTCTGAGCCGCGCGGCGGCTTCCAAGTTCACCGACGTGCAGGTCTCGCCCGGCGACCTGGGCATCGACATCACCCGCGAGTCGGCCTCGCCGATTTTTGAGTTGGCATTGCCAGAGCATTTATCAACTCTGCTTGGGGTGGAAATGTGCATGGCCTGGCCGCTATGGGCGCGCGGCGACTTGCTAGGCGTTTTAGTCGTCGAACGGGTGACGGCGTTGGGCCGCCGCCTGAGCATCTTGAATGGCATCGCCCAGCAGTTGACAATGGCGATGGAGAACGCCCGGCTGGCGCACGAGATTGCCCTGCAACAGCGAACCGAGCGCGAGTTGGAAGTGGCGCGCGACATTCAGGCCAGCTTCTTACCGGAAACCAGCCCCCAGCCGCCGGGCTGGGAGGTGTGTGCCCTGTGGCAGGCCGCCCGCCAGGTGGGCGGCGATTTCTACGATTTCATCCCCTTGCCGCCTGTGGATGGCCGCGAGCGTTGGGGCATTGTCATCGCCGATGTGGCCGACAAAGGGGTGCCGGCGGCGTTGTATATGGCCCTGTCGCGCACCTTGTTGCGGTCGGTGGCTATCAACCGCGTGTCACCCGCGGCCACACTGACCCGAGTGAATCAACTCATATTGGCGGACGCGCGCTCAGATCAGTTTGTGACCATATTCTATGGCGTGTGGGAACCTGCCACGGGTCGGTTTATATATGCCACTGGCGGCCACAACCCGCCGGTGTGGGCAAACGGCGGCGCGAGCGCCGCGCCATTACCAGGGCGCGGGGCGGCCATAGGCGTGTTCCCCGATGTAGAGTATCAAGAACAAGAAGTGCGGTTTCAATGCGGCGACTCGCTCTTCTTGTACACTGATGGCCTCCCCGACGCCATCAATTCTGCGAATGAGGAGTTTGGCATGAATCGGGTGATCGACGTGGTTAATCAGACATGCCACGAGTCGGCGCAGACGATGTTGCAGGTCATGGACCTGACAGTTCAGGCGCACGTGGGCGCGAGAGAAGCGTTCGACGACTTGACGATGGTGGTGATCAGACGGGCGGCATAACGAGAATATTGTATGGCGAACAATGATCCTCTGCCTGCGCGTCCTGTTCTAGCCGTCAAATTCTCGGCGCCTCCGCGCGCGCCGGATATTCTCCGGCGGCATCGCCTGGTTGATTTTCTTCACGAGAACATTCATCGCAAGCTGGTCCTGGTGGCCGCCGCCGCCGGCTACGGTAAAAGTTCGCTATTAGCTGATTTCGCGTACGATGTTGATTATAAAGTAGCCTGGTTGCGGTTGGACGAGTTTGATCGCGATCTTGCTACACTGACCTCCAACGTAAGCACAGCCCTTCGGCAAATTTTCCCGGACTTTTCTTCAACACTCCCTGCTTTAGCCGCCGAGGCCGGGGGCAACCCGGATGTCCTGGCCTCGGCTCTCGCCCACGAGATCGAGTCAACCATAGACGAGTATTTCGTGTTGGTGCTGGACGATTTTCACCTGGTTGAAGACTCGCCCCTGGTCCTGCATTTCTTCGATGTGCTTCTGGCCCACCTGCCCGAGCAAGCTCACTTTCTAATTGCCGGGCGCACCATTCCGCCACTGCAAATCGCATCGTTGGCCGCCCGCCAGCAAATCGCCGGGTTGAGTGAAGAGCATTTGCGCTTCACTGCGGCTGAAACGCAGGAACTGGTTGAATTACGCAACCAGGTGGCTCTGCCCGACGCCGAAGCCGAAAAGCTGGTGGCCAACACCGAAGGCTGGATTACCGGCATTTTGTTGACAACCCACCTGATGTGGCAGGGGTTGATGGCGAGCCTGATCCAGGCCCGTCAGTCCGAACAGCCCATCTATGATTATCTGGTGGCCGAAGTGCTCGACCATCAGCCGGAACCGTTGCGGCAGTTCCTGTTGGAGTCATCGGTTCTGCCTGAGATGGAACCGGCGGTATGTGATGAGGTGCTGGGCCGAACGGATAGCGCCGAATTGCTCCAGCAGACCGAAACCCGCCGCCTGTTTGTCAACGCCATTGGCGATGAGTTTCGCGCTTATCAGTATCACCCGCTGTTTCGAGATTTTCTGCTAGCGAAACTTCGCGCTCAGAATCCGGATCGCCTGAAGGCTCTGCAGGCGAAGGCCGCGGAATGGTTTGCGGCCAATGGCATGGCCGAGGCGGCGATAACGTTTTATGTGATGGCCGGGGAACTGGGGCAGGCTGTAAAACTGGCTGAGGCCAATGCTGAGGCCACATTCACCGCCGGACGGCAGGTGACACTGCGGCGCTGGGCCGAACAGTTGGCGCCGGTGGCGCAAGATGCGCCAGAATTGCATTTATTGCTTTCAATCTCAGAAGGTGACGCCGGGCAATTGGCCGCCGCTGAAAAAGCGCTGGAAGTTGCTGTATCTGGTTTTGCCAGACGTAGGGATGAGTTTGGAAGTGTCAGAGCGCAAACCCAGCGCAGTTTGTTGTTGTATCGTCATGGCGAGTTCGAGCCTTCACTGGCGATTGCTCAGGCCGCAGTTTATCAAGCGCAGGCGATCGGCCTCGTTGCTTCACAAGCCCTGGCCCTTCGCTATGTCGGACTGTGTCAATTTGCGTTGGGGCAACTTGTAGCCGCAGAAGAGTCATTGCAACAAGCGGTACGAATGTTGCAAGCCTCACAGCACCCATATGACTTAGCGTTAGCGCTCAATGATCTGGCCATGGTTTTGCGCGCCAGAGGCGAAACTGCCCGCACGTCACGGGCCCAACAACAGGCATTGGCGATCTGGCGTGAACTTTCTGCGCCTGGCCCGCTTGGCTTTGCTTTGAATAATGTGGGCTGGGATTTACATATGCTTGGCCAGTACGAGTCGGCTCTGGCGACTTATCGCGAGGCGCTCAATTGGGCGCGTAAAGCTGGGAGTATCCGGTTGGAAGCCATTGTTCTTGCCGGTCAGGCAGATGTATTTGCGGATTTAGGCGATCCGGCATTGGCCGGAGGATTTTATCGTCAAGCCATGCCAAAGGCAGAGCAGGTTGAGGACTGGGCCCTGATGACTTATCTTTGCCGGTGCCTGGCTCGCCTGGATCGCCTCGCCGGCAATTATGTGAGTGCTCTCGAGTGGCTAAAGCGTGCTTCGTTGGCTTCCGGGCAAGGCAAAGCCGAGTCGGCGCTGGCTAATCTGGACAGCCTGCGCGGTATTATTCTTGTTGAAATGGGCTATTTATTGAAAGGAAGAAATCTTCTAGAACAAGTAAGTTCCGAATTGCAACGCTCGGGTGGGCTAGTGGATTTGGCGCAGACCCTTCTCTTCCGGGCCTGCGCTGAATTCCGCCTGAGCGACCTGGAAGCCGCCGCGAAGTCAATCACTCAAGCGCTGGGAGCGGCTGAACAGGTCGGGTATGATCAGATGTTGGTAAGCGAAGCACTTGCGGCGCAAGATGTGCTTGAAGCTTTATTGAACGAACCAGGAATTGGCCCACGAGTGGCCAGCTTATTGGCCCGCGCTCAAGCAGTCAAGTCACTCCGGGCACAGCTAACCTCCTCAGATGATATTTCTTCTCCGCTGACGCCAATGGCTGCACTCCAGGTTCGGGCTTTAGGGCAGAGTCGGGTGCTGAAAAGCGGCGTAGAGATCTCGCGGGCGGCGTGGACTTCGCAAAAAATCCGCGAGGTGTTTTTCTTCCTTGTCGATCAGGCTCCGGTTTCCCGTGATCGGGTATTAGAGACTTTCTGGCCGGATAAGCCAGTGACCCGGGCGGCGAACAACTTTTATCAGATCCTCTTTCGATTGCGACGCATTATCGGACATCCCCTGCTAATCCTTGAAGATCAGGAATGCCGCCTGATGGCGGATCTAAGCCTCGATTACGATGTGGCTCGCTTTGAGATCGAGGCGCGTCAGGCCTTGGCGCTAATGCCAGGTGATTTACACCGTCTGAGTATGCTGACTTTAGTAGTCAAACTTTATATTGGCGACTACCTGGCTGATTTGCCAGTAGATTGGGCTTTAGAGCGTCGCCGGGAACTTGCCGATTTATATATCAACGCCCTCCGTGCCTATTCCGATGAGTTGATGAACCTGACCCGTTACGCAGAAGCGCGAGAAGCGCTGATGAAAGCTCTGGCGATTGATCCGCTGATCGATGATCTTCATGAACGGATGTTGGTATGTCTCGCCGGGCTTGGCCGCCGCCACGCCGTGGTGGACTACTATCGCCATTACCGGGAGACTTTGCGGACTGAATTGGGGCTTGATCCTCCGCCAGAAATGCGGGCACTTTATGCCAGATTGATCGGCTAGACGGGCAGGCGGAGGGTTTAGCCTGCTCGTTATGTTTAATAAGGGTTTCACTAAGAACTGAATAGTAGAGTAAGGCAACTTCGCGCGACAGGAGGCATCTAATGACACTCACGGCTCGAACTACCAATAGTTTTGAAGACCCGACTGCCAGCAGTGGGGGCGGCATCGGCAAATAAGCTGGTTTGCTTATTCCTACAATTGGATATGTAATTCTTAGCTTTGCCGCTGTTCTTCATGGCAGGGGCAAGGAAAGGTAATGTTATGTCTGCTCGTGGCCTACAGAAGATAGTTGGCAAGGCTGTGATTAGCGATAGTTTCCGAGATGGTATTCTTGGTGAACGCCGCGCCGAATTGGTTGGTGGCTTTGATCTTGAGCCGGATGAGTTGATGATTCTCATGGCGCTCCAGGTTGAGACGTTGGTAGAATTTGCCGGGGCCGTTGAAGAAGTTATCAATTCTCGCCAAACTCCAACTTCGCTGAGGCATACGCCGGAACTGCTGGCGAGTAACTACGGAAGATACAGCCTGTCAGTTGTCGGCCTGCCTGTTCGGGAATAACCAGCTTGGAATGGCAGAACCCTCGCTGGAGTTTTTGTGCGACTCTATCGCCTCTGCCTTGCTGGATTACTACGGTATTGATCAACCTCCTGTCCCGATCCGGGATATTTTGCGCTCTCCACCCTTCGACTTAGTTGGTGATTTGAATCTGGTGGAAGGCTTGCCTTTCGGCGACGCACTCTGGATCCGGTTGCCTGATGGCTCCGGAAAAGTTTTCGTCAATTTAGGCGCCTCCGAACGCGAGCGGCGATATGCCATGGCTCGCGCACTTTTCACTGGCATGTGCTCAAGCAAAGGTGGCCAGGCGGCAGGTTTGCCGTCTGTGCCGAACGATGATCTGAAGGCGCAGTCTTCTCTCTTTGCCCGGCGATTGCTAATGTCGGAAGATTTGCTCCCCGGAGGGTGGGAAGTCATGTCGCTCGAGGCATTGGCCGACCTTTTTAGAGTGCCGCAGTCAGTTGTAGAAGATCGCTTGGAAGAGCTTATCAACAGCTAACCGGGCGACCTCCGCCCGGCTTTTGCGACTATCCGACCAACATTCCCTGCATACTCCACGGCCCGGTCTTGGTAATCGTCACTTGCACCGGCCGCCCTTTCCAGTCGGTCACCCCGTCCTCAAAGAAGACGATCTTGTTGGTGCGCGTCCGGCCCTTCCACTTGCCCTTGTGAGTCTCCTCCACCAAAATTTCCGCCGTCTGCCCAAGTAGTCTGGCGTTGATGTCGCCGACGATGCCGGCCTGCAAGTCTTCAAGCGCCTTGAGCCGTCGCATCTTTTCTTCTTCGGGCACGTCGTCGGTCAGGCGGCGCTCGGCCACCGTGCCCGGACGGGATG
>CAYSIV010000016.1:10453-28163 GCA_964431175.1 uncultured Anaerolineales bacterium | reverse complement strand
AATAGATCGTAAGTCTGCTGAAACTGGGCCTCGGTCTCGCCGGGGAAGCCGACGATGATGTCGGTGGCGATAGAGGTCCCCGGGATGCGGGCACGGATGCGCTCGATGAGGCGGCGATAGTTGTCGGCGGTGTAACCGCGCTTCATGTCGGCCAGCACCTTGTCGTCGCCAGCCTGCACCGGCACTTCAATGTGCTCGCACACTTTGGGCAGTCCGGCGACTGCGTCCAGCAATTCGTCCGTCATATAACTGGGGTGCGAAGTCAGGAAGCGAATGCGCTCCAACCCCTCGATGTCGTTGATGACCCGGAGCAGGGCGGCCAGAGTGGGGCCGTCGACGATGTCCTTGCCGTAACGATCCACAATCTGGCCGAGCAGGATCACTTCCTTCACACCCTGAGCCACCAGTGATCGAACTTCGGCGGCGATCTCGCCCACCGGCCGCGAGCGTTCGATGCCGCGCCGGAAAGGGATGATGCAGAAAGTACAGGCGTGCGAACAGCCAAACACCACCGGCACGTGCGCCGACACAACTTGCCCGCGCTCGGCCAGTGGCAAAGTGAAGCCGTCGGTTTGCGGGTTGAGCACGGTCGTCATCTCGTCCTGCAAAGCAAAGCGCTGGACTGTCTCGGCCTGGCCGAGCGAGAAGCCATCACGCTCGGCCAGGAACTGCACCAGTGGCCCCGGCTCAGAGGGCGGCGAGAACACATCCACCAGCGGGAAAGCCTGCTTGAGGTGTTCGCCGCCTTTCACGCCGACCAGGCAGCCCATCAAGTTGACGACGACATGAGGATTCTTTTTCTTCAGGGGAGCCAGCATCGTCAAGCGGCCAACGGCGGCGTCCTCGGCCTGCTGACGTACCACGCAGGTGTTGAGCACGATCACATCGGCGGCCTCAACGCTGGCGGCCGGCGTGTAACCAATCGTCTCAAGGGCGCTCGACACCCGCTGGGAGTCGGCGGTGTTCATTTGGCAACCCCAGGTCTGGATAAAATAAGACTTCAAAGCCATCTTCTCTTTCTACAAAAAACCGTAGCGGTCTTCAAGGCAATTTCTCAGCATGCCTCCAATCGCCATTTCCGTGTAATTGTACCCGAATAAGTAACTGCTCACCGCATCTGCGGAAATCAGCGCAATCTGCGCTCTTCGCGAAGCCGGTAGTGAAACTATGTCGACGGGCAGGCATCAGGGAGACCACCCCAATTTCGTTTCACTTCATATCCGGTAGAGCCACAAATTCCAGAATCTTCCTCGCCACCTCCTCCGGTCTCTGCACCGGCACGTCGTGAATCGAGTCGGCTAGCCACTCGATACGGGTTTGTGGCAAAAGGCGTTCGGCCAGCGCCGCGCCTTCGCGTTTGAAGCGCAGGAAGTTCGCCGTCATCTCGTCGTGCGGCTCCGGCGGGATGCAAGGCAGAAACAGCGCCGGGCAGGGCACGCGCGGGTATAACTGTTCCGCGTTTTGCTCCCACATCGCCCGCACAATTTTCATGTGGCTCTCAAATGCCAGATGCGGGCGAATGGTGTCGTCGGGCAAAACCTCAAAGTTGCCCAGGACGATGTCGAGTAGCGATTCGCCGTAGTCTTCGTTGGCAAAGCCTCGGACTCGTTCGCGGAAAGCGGCCAGCGGAGTCCCGGCCAGTCGGGGCGGGGCCAGGCGTTGTTCAGCCTCAGGCCAGGTCATGCGCTTGTTCAGCGTAAGAAAGCCGCCGTCTATCAGGATGACTCCGCTCACTGCATCCGGGTAACGGACGGCGTACTCGAGGGCCACGCTTGCGCCCCACGAGTGACCCACCACCACCGGCCTCTCAAAACCTAATACCTCTGTTGCGCCGCGCAGGTCGGCGCAGATGGAGCTGAAGCTATAGTCGCCGTCGGCGGGCGCTTCGCTCAGGCCGTGACTGCGTTGATCCAATGCGGCCACCCGACACCTACGGCCGGCCAAAATAGGCGCAGTTCGATCCCAAATCTTGGCGTTGGAGGCCAACCCGTGGATGAGAATCACACTTTGCCCCGCGCCCGCCCAGTCGCGCAGATGCAGGCGCAAGCCGTTTATGCTCAGGAAGTTATCGGTTGGGATCATGACCAAGCTCCTTTTCTGTTTGGTGAGGGCAGAGTATACTTCAGACCTGCAAGCATCGGCTAAACCGTAATTGTAATCGCGACTCCATCAACCCCTCACCACCTACTATGCCCCTTTCCCCCGGACAACTTCTGCGCGATCGTTATCAAATTAATACCTTCCTCGCTCAAGGCGGCATGGGCGCTGTGTACGACGGCTATGATACCAGCCTGAACATCCGGTGCGCCATCAAAGAAAATCAGCTTGGCGCTGAAGAAGCCCTGAAGCAATTTGAACGCGAAGCCCGCATGTTGGCCTCACTTCGTCATCCCAACCTGCCGCGCGTCACCGATCACTTTGTCATCCCCGGCCAGGGCCAGTACCTGGTGATGGATTTTATCGAAGGCGATGACCTCAAGCAACGGTTGGAACGGCTCGGCCCACTGCCCGAAGCCGACGCGCGTCACTGGGCCGAGCAAGTGCTCAACGCCCTCGACTATCTCCATAAGCGCAACATCATCCATCGCGATATCAAACCGGCCAACATCAAAATTACGCCCGACGGCCAGGCGGTGCTGGTAGACTTTGGCATTGCCAAAGAAATGGGAACGACGGGCGGCGTGACCACCACCGGCGCGCGCGGCCTCACCCCTGGCTTTGCCTCGCCCGAGCAATATGGCATGGGCCACACCGATGCCCGCTCCGATTTATACGCACTTGGCGCAACGCTTTACACCCTCTTGAGCGGCGAAACGCCGGCCGACGCGCTTTCGCGCATCATGAAGCCGCAAAAATTTGTGCCGCTCACCCGACACAATTTGAAGATTGGCCCCGAACTGGCCGAAACGATCGACAAATCTTTGGCTATCGATCCCGAAGAGCGCTTTCAAACCGCCGAGGAGATGCGGGCCAGCCTGAGCACCGGAACCGATTCAATGCGCACCGTCCGCTTCCCGAAAGAGGGCGAGACCGAAATCGACAAACCCGCCCCGCGCTCAAAACGGACGGCAGTGCCTCAAGTGGCGCTGGCGATCATTGGCGGCATTGTGCTAATCGGGATTGGACTGGCGTTGACTGGCGGTTGGGGGCGGATGATGGCTTTGTTCGCCGCGACGGCAACTACGACTGCCCCGACCGCCGCGTCAACTGCTCTGCCTACTGCGACAGAAGCGGCAACCGCCTCGGTCGCCAGCACCGATGTTCCTGCTCCAACCACAACGGAACCGCCGCCCATTGCGACTGAGACCGCTACCATCACTCCTACCAGCGCGCCCACGCCATTCGGCGGCGGCACAAGCCGGGTGGTCTTTGTCTCGAACCGCGATGGCAACTACGAAATCTATCTCCTCACTGTTGGCCGCGGTGTCGATACCAATGTAACCCGCCTGACGGACGCTCCGGCTGAAGATCGGTCGCCAGCCTGGTCATTCGACGGCACGAAGATTCTCTTCCACACCGCCCGCCACGGCAAAACAGAAATCTACCTGATGAACGCCGACGGTTCGGCCCCAACCCGGCTAACGAACAATGATTCAAATGAGGTTGAGCCAAGCTGGTCGCCTGACGGCAGTCAGATCGCCTTCGTTTCTTTCCGCGATGGTAATCCGGAGGTTTATGTGATGAATGCTGACGGCTCCGACGAGAGACGACTCACGATCAACTTTGCCCGCGAGAGCACGCCGGTCTGGTCGCCTGACGGCTCTAAGATCGCCTTTGCTTCCAACCGCGACGGGCACTGGCAAATCTACGTAATGAACCCTGACGGCACGGAGCAAACGCGGCTTACCGCTGACACCACCGTAGATTATGAAGGCCCAGCCTGGTCGGCGGATGGTCAGAAGATTCTGTTTTATTCCAACCTCTCAGGCGACGAAGAGATTTATGTTATGAATGCCGATGGCTCGGAGCCGACGCCATTGACTTCCAGCCCGGGCAGAGACTACAGTCCGGCCTGGTCGCCCGATGGCACGAAGATCGTCTTCGTCTCTGAACGCGACGGCAACCCTGAGCTTTACGTGATGGTCGTAGACCATGCCGACGGCCAAAAGCCGACGCGGATGACGGCCAAACTGGACTCAGACTTGTCCCCGGCCTGGCAACCGTAATTCATCAATAGACCTTATCGGAAATAAGCTCATAGCCCGCGTCCTCGCGGGCCCCTTCGGGCAACCGCGAGGACGCGGTTGGGGAGCGCCATAATGTTATTCCCGATAATGTCTAATTGTTGTCTGGTATACTTTGCGCCAATGGAGGCTAAACAACCATATGGTCAGTCAAGATTTGCTCGATATTCTGCGATGTCCGGCATGCGTGCGTGAGAAACAGGGCATGCTCAAACTAGTGAAAGATACCTGGCTGGTTTGTCAGGAGCCGGACTGCAAGCGCAAATACCCGATTCGTGATGACATCCCGGTGATGCTGATTGAAGTCGGCGACAAGTGGGTAAACACCGCCGAAGAAGCCCTGCCCGTTCCGCCTCCGGCTGATTAGAGCAGGTTCCGAGTCGGCTTACGTGGTTTTGCTCTCGGTGGGTTGTCAAACCCGCCGGGAGCAGGCCGTGAACGAAAGTGGAACTTGCTCTACAAAAAATATGTTGACCAACCTTCTTTGTGGCGACGACTCTCTTGCTGAAGCCAGTCTGGCTCACATCACTTCTGAAGATTACCCTCAACTGATTGAACTGACTTGCTCGGAGACGCCCGATACTCGCTGGTGGGCGCTCCGGGCAATTGCCGCTTTGCCCATTCCAGAGGCGGTTTCACCGTTGTTGGCCGCCGTGGCCGATCCTGATCCCGGAGCGCGGTCGTGCGCCATCGTCGCCCTCGGCCAACGCCAAGAGTCAACCGCTGTTTCCGCGCTTATCAATTGCCTGAGGGATGAAAGTGAGTTTGTGGCCCGGCTTGCTTCGGATGCCCTGGAGCAGATTGGCAAGCCGGCAGTTCCGGCGCTGGTGGAGGCGTTGAAGGCGACGGATGCGCCGACACGGCGACTCGCCGCCCGGGCGCTGGCGCACATCAAAGACCCGTCGGCCATTCCTGCTCTGTTTAAGGCGTTGGAGGATGACTCGATGATGGTGAGTTATTGGGCCGACGAGGGGTTAGAAAATATGGGCGTGGGGCAGGTGTATTTCAAGCCGTGAGACTTCGCCTGGCGGCCAAAGCCGGCGCGAGAGGGCTAAACTCCAATCTCCAACGCTCGCAGGTAAAACCAGAATCCCCAAAACCCCATCATCACCAGCGCAAACACCACTTGGGCGCTGAACGATAACCCTGCGCCCCACAGCACGCCGGTCGTTGCCTTCAGCGCCTCTCGCCAGTTCCGCCGCCGCCGATACTCCACCAGAAACACGCCCAACATTGCGCCAATCAACGCGCCGATCACCGGAATAACGAACATGCCGATCAGCCCCAGGACGATGCTGAGGGTGATGGCTTGCCACGAGGCGCCGGTTTTTTTAGCGGTGGTGTTGGCCAGCCACCAGATCGCAATTTCGCCGATGATGAGGGTGAGGGTGATGAGGACGAAGAGCAACACCCCCCACTTGCCCCAATCGCTGAAGATTCCATAGCCCAGGGCCGCCAGCCAGATCAACTCGATGCTGGGCAGGGCTGGAATAAAAGTGCCAGCCAACCCGACGAGCATGATCAGGAATGTCAGAAAGCCGATGATGAAGTGAGAAGCGTCGGTGAGTTCCATCAGAATCAAAAAAACGTCCCGTCAGGCACAACCCGGCGGGACGTTATTCTAACGGATCACGTCAATTCCGCCCATCCACGGGCGCAGAGGCTCGGGCACGACGATGGAGCCGTCGGCTTGCTGGTAGTTCTCCATGACGGCGATCAGGGTGCGCGGCAGGCCCAGGCCGGAACCGTTGAGGGTGTGAGCGAACTCGGGCTTGGCCCCGGCCTCACGGCGGAAGCGCACGTTGGCCCGGCGGGCCTGGAAGTCGCCACAGTTTGACACTGAGGAGACTTCGAGCCACTCGTTCTGCCCCGGCGCCCACACCTCAAGATCGTAAGTGGTGCGGGCAGAAAACCCCACATCGCCCGAGCACAACTGCTTGACACGATAGACCAGGCCCAACTCGGCGCAGGTCTGCTCGGCGTCTTCACGCATTTGCTCCAGCGCCGTGTCGGATTCTTCGGGCAGGGTGAAGATATACATTTCCACTTTATCGAACTGGTGGCCGCGCTTGATGCCGCGCACGTCGCGCCCGGCGGCCATCTTCTCGCGGCGGAAGCAGGGGGTGTAGGCGCTGTAACGTTTGGGGAGATCAGTGGCGGCCAAAATTTCGTCACGGTGCAGGCAGGTGACGGGCACTTCGGCAGTTGGCACCATCCACAAATCCTCTTCGGCATCCCGATACAGGTTGTCTCTGAATTTGGGCAGTTGGCCCGCGCCGAACATCGTCTCTTCTTTGACCATAAACGGCGTGTAGACTTCGGCGTAGTTCTGTTTGCGGGTGTGCAAATCGAGCATCCAGGCGATGAGGGCGCGTTGGAGCCGCGCGCCCGCGCCGTGAAGCACGTAGAAGCGCGAGCCGGTCAGCTTCACGCCCTGATCGAAGTTGATGATGCCCAGCGATGTGCCCAAATCCCAGTGCGGCTTGGGTTCGAACGATAACTGCTTTGGCTCGCCGACGGTCTTGATGACGACGTTCTGGGTGTCGTCGTCGCCGTCCGGCACGCGGGCGTCGAGCAGGTTGGGGATGCCGCTGAGCAGAGTCTGCAAGTCGGCTTCCACCTGGCGCACCTGGTCGTCGAGCACGGCGATGCGGTCGCCCACGCCTTTCTGCTCGGCAATTTTGGCCTGCTTCTCCGCCGGGTCTTTGAGCTTGCCGATCTCTTTGGAGACGGCGTTGCGCTCGGCCTTGAGTTGCTCCGCTTCGGTGAGCAGAGTCCGCCGCTGGCCGTCGAGTTCGAGTACATGGTCAATCGGCGCGTCAAAACGGCGGGCTTTCATCGAAGCTTTGACGAGTTCAGTTTGGTTGCGAATAAGATTTAGATCGAGCATGGTAGCCTCCTTCAAGTAAATAAAATACGGCCCCTCATCCGTTTGCAGGACGAGGGGCCGCCCGTGGTGCCACCTGCTTTTGTTGAGCCGCTTGCCTGGCTCAACCTCAAACGCTGTAACGGGCTTTTGCCCGGCCACACCTTTCGGGGGCGACGGGCCAGAATTGCGCTGGCCTCATGAGCGGAAATCACCTGGTTGGCTTGCCGTCTCGCACCATCCGGCGGCTCTCTGAAAAGTTTCCCGGCGACGTGTCTCTTTTGTCTTTGGGTATGAAGTTGTGACGATTATACCGCGAGCGAAGGATGCGTCAAGTAAAAATTCAGTTAAACCCCTGTGATACGTTTGCGACAGAATCGCGTTGCACGCCAGTCAGACTACTGGGCAGAAAAACATTGCCTGGCGCTTCCGCCAGCGTCACGTTTGAGGTCAGTGCGACACAAACAATTGTGCGGATACGGCTCCGGTTGAAATCATTGCTTTGAACAACGATGACTGGCCGTCGGTAGCCAGGCTCAGATCCTGCCGGTTCTGGCAATTCTGCCCACCAAATGTCACCCTGCTCAATCACCATTGTTCATGGCCCAGCGAAAGGGTTTGCATTTTGAAGAGGGCCATATCCAATGGCGATGTCTCTTTTGTATAAATCGCATTCAAACGCTCGGTTATAGGTGAAGTTGCGTTACTTTGTTGCCTGGCGGGTAAAGCTTGCTTCTGTTTGTGCCGGTAATCTGAAATGAGTTGGCGAAGCAGATCAGGGATCGTCATCCCAATCGCTTCAGCCGTTTCCCGGATCTGCTTTGCTAAGTTATCTGGAAGTTGAAGGTTTGCCATCTTTTCACTCTCTCTTGCGGCTTGCCTGATAGTGTGAGGAGATGATACGCCTCCCGAAAAGGCTTGTCAATCAGCCTTCCGAGTCATTCTTCTTTCGTCCGCAAATATGGAAACAGAATGACCTCGCGGATGGTGGCCTTGTCAGTCAGCAACATCGTCAGCCGGTCAACGCCCATGCCAAAGCCGCCGTTGGGCGGCATGCCGTAACGCATGGCCTGCAAATAATCCTCATCCAGCGGGTGTTGCTCCTCATCATCGGCGGCGTAATCGCGGCCCATCTCCAAAAAGCGCGATTCCTGATCGAGCGGATCGTTCAACTCGGTGAAGGCGTTGCACAGCTCAAAGCCGGCTACATAGACCTCAAACCTTTCAACCGTTGAAGGATCGCCCGGCTTGCTCTTGGCCAACGGCGAAATGTCGCGCGGGTAATCCAGCAAGAACGTTGGCTGGATCAGGTTTGGTTCGACGTAGCGGCCGATCAGGCTGTCAATCAGTTTACCCCGGGTGGATTTGGGTTCCGGCTTGTGGCCTTTGGCGATCATCGCCTGGGCCAGCGCCCCGGCGGCGGGAAACTGAGTCAAGTCAATCCCCGAAGCCTCCAGCACCGCATCCTGAATCGTGACCCGTCGCCAGGGTGGCGTGAAATCAATTTCATGGCCCTGATAGGCGCCCTTGCGCGTGCCCAGCACTTCTTCGGCCACGGCTGAAATCATCTGCTCGGTCAGCTGCATCACATCGTTGTAGTCGGCGTAGGCCATATAGAACTCAAGCTGGGTGAACTCCGGGTTGTGCTTGAAGCTCACGCCCTCGTTACGGAAGTCGCGTCCAATTTCGTAAACCCGCTCAAGGCCGCCAACCAGGAGTCGTTTGAGATACAACTCAAACGAAATCCGGAGATACAAATCCTGATGCAGTTGGTTGTGGTGGGTAGTGAAAGGTCGCGCCGCCGCCCCGCCGTAGAGCGGTTGCAGAATCGGCGTCTCCACTTCCAGAAAGCCGTTGCCGTCGAGAAAGCGCCGCAGGGCGGCGACGATTTTGGCCCGGGCGCGAAACAGATCGCGCACTTCAGGGTTGACGGCCAAATCGGCGTAGCGCTGGCGGTAGCGGGCTTCAGAGTTATCAAAGGCGGAATACACTTTGCGCTCGCCATTCACCACTTCTTCTTTGGCGGCCGGCAGGGGGCTGAGGCTCTTGGCTAACATGCGGAACAAGGTCACGCGCAGAGTGATCTCGCCGGTCTTGGTTTGCACCATCACGCCCTCGGCCTGAACGAAGTCGCCCAGGTCGTAGTCGGCTTGAAAGTTTTTGATCGCCTCAACGCCAACGTCGTCGGCGCGCAAGTAAAGTTGTAGTTTGCCGGTGCCGTCCTCGATATGAGCGAAGGCCGATTTGCCCATCGTGCGAATCGAGCGAATACGGCCACAGACGATGACGGTGATTTTGGAGTCGTGCGGGTCAGCGCCCCCGGCCAGGGCGGCCTGGTAAGCAGAGACGGCTTCCCCGGTGGCATGGGTGCGTTGAAGGCGAGTCGGGTAAGGTTCCTCGCCCCGCGCTCTCAAGCGTTCGAGTTTGGCTAATCGAAATTTCTCAATGTCAGTATACTCGCCCATGATGTCCTCTGATTAAAAAAAGCCCCGCGCATCGCAACGCGCAGGGCTAATGTGTTTCAACGAACAGGATTACTCGATCCTGACTATCCGAAACGACAGCACCCCGGCTGGCGCATTCACCTTGACTTCGTCACCTGTTTTTCGGCCCAGGAGGGCCTTACCCAGCGGCGACTCATTGGAGATCAACCCTTTGGCCGGGTTGGCCTCTGCCGCGCCGACGATGGTGTATTCTTCGGGCTTACTACCGTCTTCCTGCACCCGCACTCTGGAGCCAACGTTGACCACGCCGCTCGAGCGCCCTTCGTCTTCGATGAGCACAGCCTCGGAGAGAATAGTTTCAATGGTGAGGATGCGGCCTTCGACAAATGCCTGTTCGTTCTTGGCGGCTTCGTATTCGGCGTTTTCAATCAGCTCACCATCTTCCATCGCCTGATGCAAACGGTCAGCCACTTCGGCGCGTCGGGTGATGCGCAGGAATTCAAGCTCTTCTTCTAGTTTTTTCAACCCTTCGCGGGTCAAATAAGTAACTTGTTCAGTCATAGTTGGTAGGCCACGCTTTTGAGTAAAGAAAAGAACTGAGAGAAGCTCTCAGTTCCGTTTGGATTGCCGGCATGATAACACACCCAACCATTTTTAGCAAGTCACTCGAACAGGCGTTCAACCCAACCACCTACTGATTCAACCATTGCCGTCTCATTGGCCCAAAAGCTGGAAAGTTGGGAAATATAGGCTCGAACGGCCTGGATTTTGGCTCGTTTTGCCGCCTCACTGAGTCGCACTTCTACACCGCCAGCCACTGATTGCGCATAAGGATAATCGGCATAATGATGGAGGCGGCGCGACGTTTGAGCGGCCCATTTTTCGGATGCGACTCGAGCCAGTTGATGATCGACATGATTGCCGACTCCAAATGGGATGTAGATTTCTGCGCCTGAAGCCAGCGGCCCGACTTTCGGCAATTCATCCGCAATCGCTTCTACCACCGATGACTCGCTAGGCGACAACTCGCCAAAGATAGGCGACTCAGAGTCATACAACCAGGCCCCCCCAGGCGAGCGTCGATAGATGCAATCGTGGAAGTTGAGATGAAGGGGAGTCGCCCCAAGCTCGGCCAGCGCGGCGCGATCTTCGGCGGCGCGATCGAGACTCAGGTGGCCCGACTTGCTCCAGCGGGCGTGCAAGCTGGCGGCGAACGGCGAAAGCTCATTGGCGGGCGGCGGCGCGGCGCAGACAGTGACGACCACAACCTTCTCGCCGAGCTGAATGCGGTCGTAAATTTGGCCGCAGCACGAGAACACAGCATCATCAAAGTGAGGGGAAATGTAAAGGGCATCAATCATGCTGACGATTATATCGTTGACGGAGTGGGCTCGGCGTGCTAAAATCCCGTTTGCATTCGGGCCACTAGCTCAATTGGCAGAGCAGGGGCCTTTTAAGCCCTTGGTTACAGGTTCGAGTCCTGTGTGGCTCACTTAGCCCGATGCATCAGTCCTATGCGGCGCGGCCATTTCCCGGCCGCGCCGCGATTCTTTTTAGCCCTGACGGGGTACAGGCGCAATATCTCAACACCCTCATTATCGCCGTCGCGCCGAGACTTATCGGGCGCGATTGCCAGCCCCTGAAATGAGTAATGGCTCCCGTTCTCCGTTATAATTCAACCCGTGAACCCGACACCGCCGAAGCGCTTTGTCATTTTTTACCATCCCAAAGTTACCGAGTCGCTTGGGTTGGCAGAAGAATTGGCGGCCTTCATCCAGAAACAGAACGCTCTCGCCGAGTACAACTCGATTGACGACGAGGACAAACGGGCCAGCGCCGGGGAGGCCGACATGCTCATTGCTCTGGGCGGCGATGGTACCATGCTCCGGGTAGGGCGGCTCGGGGCGTTTAACAACCAGTCGGTGTTGGGCATTAACCTGGGACGGCTAGGCTTCTTGATGGATGTTCAACCCGATCACTGGCCCGGTGTTCTACGGCGCGTGCTGTGCGGCGACTTCCGGCTTGAAGAACGGATGATGTTGCATGTTGCGCATTGCCAGAACGGCACGACTCTGCGGGCTTACGAAGTGTTGAATGAGGTGGTGATCTCGCGCGGCATGGTGGTGCGGCCCATTCGCCTGCAGGCCTCGGTAGACGACACACCTCTCACCACCTACGTCGCCGATGGATTGATCGTCGCCACCCCCACCGGCTCGACGGCTTATGCGATGGCGGCAGGGGGGCCGGTGTTGTCGCCAGAGGCCAAAAGCATCCTGCTCGTGCCCATTGCCCCTCATCTTTCATTAGACAGGGCCATTGTTCTCCCGCCGGAGATCGTGGTCGAAGTTGCCGTCCGCACCGAACATCAGGCCATCTTCAGCGTGGACGGCCAGCAAAGTGTGCCACTCCAAGATCAAGACGTGTTGCGGGTGCAGGCGAGCCGCCATATAGCTCGCTTTGTGCGCGTCACCCCGCCCACCCATTTCTACAAAACTCTGGCCGACCGGATGAATAAAAACCCGACGGCGGATAAAGCGAAATGACCACTGAATTTTCTGAACGCCTCGTTTGCGCCAACCACCCCGACCGCGAAACTTCTCTGCGTTGCAACAAGTGTGGCAAGCTCATTTGCGTCAAGTGCGCCCGGCGCACGCCCATCGGCTATCGTTGCAAAGAGTGTGTGAGCCAGCAACAGCACACCTTTGAGACGGCGCTGTGGTATGACTACTTGATCGCCGTCGTGGTGTCGGCCATTCTCTCCGGTGTGCTCGGGGCCATTATTTCCAGACTGGGCTGGTTTGTCTTCTTCCTCTCGCCCATGGCCGGCGGCGTCATCGCCGAAGTAATCTTCCGGGCGGTGCGCAAACGGCGGGGCAAATGGTTGCCCTGGGCCGCTGTTGGCGGTGTGGCGTTGGGCGCTCTGCCCGCCTGCGCCTTGCCGCTGATTGCGACGGCGCTCGGCCTGTTCGTCGGCGGCGAGTCGCGTTTGAGCGTTGGCTCGCTCTTCGGTTCGCTGTGGATCATCGTTTACATTATCATGTGTGCCAGCGCGCTTTATTACCGGCTTCGAGGCATTCGCATCGGTTGATTTTAGATTTTGAGCTTCGCCTATGTTGACTGAACTCACCATCACCAACTTCGCCATCATCGACAATTTGGCGCTGACGTTCGCCCCCGGCTTCAACGTCCTCACCGGTGAGACCGGCGCGGGCAAGTCCATCATCATTGATGCGGTCAGCCTGCTGTTGGGCGGGCGCAGTGAGGTGACGATGGTGCGGGCCGGAGCTGAGGCGGCCCGGCTCGAAGGTGTGTTTAGGCTCAATGCCGAACTAAGAGCGGCGGTTGACCCGATTCTCGAACGGGAAGAATTGCAGGCCGACGAGGATACCAATACGTTGACGCTGGCCCGTGAAATCCGCCGCGAAGGCCGCAACGTCTGCCGGGTCAACGGTCGCACAGTTAGCCTGGCCATCCTCAAAGAGATCGGCCAACAACTGGTGGACATTCACGGCCAGTCCGAGCATCTCTCGCTCTTGCGCGTGCGCGAGCATGTTTACCTGCTCGACCGCTATGCCGAGCTTGAGGCGCAACGCGCCGAGTTGGCCGCCGCCGCCCGCGAACTCAACAGCGTGCGCCACGAGCTTGGCGAACTGGTGCGGGGCGAGAAGGATGCCGCCCGGCGGATTGACCTGCTCAATTTCCAGATCAACGAAATTGCCTCGGCCAAACTCAAGCCCGGCGAAGACAAGACTTTACTTGAAGAACGCACCCGGCTGGCCAATGCCGAAAAGCTGGCCGCTCTGGCGGATGAGGCCATCATCGCCGCCGCTGAAGGAGCAGAGGATCAACACTCCGCCGCCGACTTGCTCGGGCAGGCGGTGCGCGCCCTCAACAGCCTGACCAAGATTGACCCGACTCTTGAACAATATCGTGACACGGCCCAGTCGCTTTCCGAACAACTCACCGAACTGGGTCGTGATTTGCGCGGCTACCGTGAAGCCATCGAGTTCAACCCCAAGCGGCTGGATCAGGTGGAAGAACGGCTTGACCTGATCAAAACCCTTCAACGCAAATACGGTAACACGATTGAAGAAGTCATCGCCTTCGGCGGGAAGGCCCAGACCGACCTCGAAGGCATCACCCATGCTGGCGAGCGTATTGAAGCTTTGCGGAAACAGGAAGAGGCGCTGTTGAAGAAGATCGGCAAGCTGGGTCAAGCATTGTCTGAGGCGCGACGTAAAGCGGGCGAGCGGCTGGTGACAGGCATCGAAGCTGAATTGCAAGATTTGAAGATGGAGGGGGCCAAGTTCGGCGTAGATGTGCAGTGGGAGGAAGCCGACGACGGCGCGTTTGTGAACAAGGATAAGCGCGTAGCCTTCGACAGCACCGGCATTGACCGCATCGAATTTCTCATCGCCCCCAATCCCGGTGAGGGACTAAAACCGTTAGTGAAGATCGCCTCCGGCGGCGAAACGGCGCGGCTGATGCTGGCCCTCAAAGGCGTGCTGGCTCGCGCCGACCGCACGCCCACCCTGATCTTCGACGAAATCGATCAGGGTATCGGCGGGCGGGTGGGCACAGTGGTGGGCCGCAAGTTGTGGGGGCTGTCGGCCAACCATCAGGTGTTGTGCATCACTCACCTGCCGCAACTCGCCGGCTTTGGCGACGCGCACTTCAAAGTGGCCAAGCGCGTCAGCGGCGAGCGCACCACTACCGAAGTGCAATCGCTCTCACCTGCCGAGCGCGTGGACGAGATCACCCAGATGCTGGGCACGGAGGGCAAGGCTGCTCGCCAGAGCGCAGAAGAATTGTTGAAGATGGTGGGGGCCGCAAAAGACGAAGGCCAAAAATGAAGCAAAGCGATCAAATTCTCTTTGGCCTGGAACGGGTTGCCAAAGCCGGCGGAGACGTTGAGCTTCTGAACGGCTACAAAGGTTTGCCAATCGTCACCAAAGCTTCTATCGTCAAGCTTGGCGAGGGTATAGCGACTCTCAATTTCCAAAAGCGCCAGGCGGCCTGCCTTGAGCTTGAAGGCCACACTTACATTCTGTGCGCTGAACTCGAAGAGGCTGCCAGCGCCACAGTGGTTGCACTGGACAGAGCCGCCAACACCGTGGATCTGGCCAACTTCTTGTACGCCGGCCGCAAAATTGGTGAGCGAGCCATCGTCCGCGTTGAGCCAAAGGACGAGATCACGGCCACCCTTCAAGCTGACGGCCAAACCCTTGCCGGACTTTTGGTTGATATCTCGATGGACGGCGTCGGCGTTCACCTTTCGGCCTCGGACATCGATCAACATCTCAAACGTCAATTAGCGGTGCAAGTCTCTTTCGACCTGCCAGACCAGAAACTTGAATTCACCGGCGTGGTGGCCTACCTCAAAACCGTCAGTGACGCCCAGCGCGTAGGCATCGATTTCTCGGACGACCCGCACCTCAAAGCCGTCATCAACCAGTACGTCTTTCAACGCCGCGCGGAAATTCTAAACGAGTTGGACCTGGTGTAGAATCAACCCAAGGACTGATCTATGGAAGCCGTGCTTGCTCCCCTCATCCACTCACCAAAATTGCCGAAGTACATTCAGCAGTTGGAAGCTGCACTTGCCGAAGAACAGCGCCAGCGGCAGGCGTTCTACGAGGCCGTCAAAGAAGGCGACAAAGTTGAGTTTATCAATGGAGAAGTTGTGATGCACTCGCCAGTCAAATTGATGCACAACGAGTTTTCAGGCGCTCTATACCAATTGGTTGCCGCTTTCGCGGGGAAGAATAATCTCGGCATTGTCGGCCACGAAAAACTGATGATCTCGCTGACTCGCAATGACTACGAACCGGATGTCTGCTTTTGGGGCAAAGACAAATCGGACCAGTTGCAACCTAGACAGCTTCGCTTTCCCGCTCCTGACTTTATTGCCGAAGTGCTTTCCGACAGCACTGCCGATGTTGATCGCGGCGTGAAGTTTGAAGATTATGCCGCACACGGCGTGGCAGAGTATTGGATTATTGATCCCGAAGCGCAAACGGTTGAACAATACTTGCTTGATGGTGAGACGTACAAACTGGCTGTGAAAACAGACCGCGCCAGCAACGCCACGCTCAAGAGCACCGCCATCCCCGGCTTTGCGATTCCGGCGCAAGCCATCTTTGACCCGGCTGAACGCCAGCGCACGTTGCGTAACTTGCTGGCCTGACGTGCTTCCCCTTGGCCAACAAAACGAATACCGTCGCCGCTACCGCGCCCTCAATCCCGGCTGGCAATCCAGCGGCGACGTTTATGAACGGGTCGTCCGCGACTCGATTTCGCCGCAGACTCGACTGCTCGACCTCGGCGGCGGGCGCGGCGGATTGATTGAACTGATTCATCTCCACGTCGGTTTGGCTGCCGCTCTCGACCCCAACCTTGAGTCTCTGCGCGACCATCGCGCTCCCGCCGCCCGCCGCGCCTGCGGTTTCGCCGACTCGCTCCCCTTCCCCGCCAACTCGTTCGACGTGGCTATCGCCTCGTGGTTGCTCGAGCATTTGGCAAACCCCGAAGCCGTCTTTGCCGAAGCGCATCGCGTGTTGCGAAGTCCCGACCCCGAGTCGGAGAAATCGGGTGGTCGCTTCATCTTTCTCACACCCAACGCTCTTCACCTCTTACTAATTACTAATTACTTTTCCCGCTTCTTCCCCGCCCTCCAACGCCTGCTCGTCCCCCGCCTCTACGCCCGCGCTGAAGCCGACACGTTTCCGGTGCAATACCAAGCCAATACGGCGAACCGCCTCACCCGTTTGTGTAAACGAGTCGGCTTTAAACTTGAACTTTGCTTCATTGCCGATCCAACTTACACCGCCTTCAACGAGCCGCTCTTTCATCTATCAGCTTGGGCGGAGCGGCTGATTCCTGAGTCCCTCAAAATTCATTTGGTCGGGGTGGCGACAAAAAAGTAGAGACGACCCACCGGGTCGTCTCTACAAAATCATCCGCTAAATCCGTTTCATCCGTTTTGAAAACTATGCTTCGCTCGTCTGCATCTGTTCAACCGGGATGCTATCGCCGCCTTTGCGGAATTCAATCTGATCTTCCTTCACATCCACGATGATCGTGTCGCCGGAGACGAAGTCGCCGCGCAACATTTGCACCGAGAGCGGGCTTTCCACAAACTTCTGCAAAGCTCGCCGCAGTGGCCGCGCGCCGAAGGCCTTATCGTAACCCTGCTTGGCCAGCCACTTGCGGGCGGCCTCGGTCAGCTCCAGCTTCAGGCCGTGCTCGCCCATGCGCTCGCGAATGTCCTTCAACTGCAATTCCACAATGCGCTCCACGTCTTCCACGCTGAGCGGCGAGAAGATGATGATCTCGTCCACGCGGTTGATGAACTCGGGGCGGAAGGTGGACTTGAGCGCCTTCTCAATCTTCTCGTGGTTCTCGTCCTCCTGGCTGTCTTCGCCACGTCGCAAGAAGCCCAGCGAGCCGGACTTCTGCACGAACTCGGTACCCAGATTGCTGGTCATGATCAGCACCGTGTTGCGGAAATCAACCGTGCGGCCCTGGCCGTCGGTCAGGCGGCCATCGTCCAGAATTTGCAGGAGCGCGTTCCAAATGTCGGGGTGGGCCTTTTCGATCTCGTCGAACAGCACCACCCGATACGGTCGCTTGCGGACAGCTTCGGTAAGTTGTCCGCCCTCGTCGTAGCCCACGTAGCCGGGCGGCGCCCCGAAGAGACGGCTGACCGTGTGTTGCTCGCGATACTCAGACATGTCCACCCGCACCAGCGCGTCTTCGTCGTCGAACAGGAATTCGGCCAGGGCCTTGGCCAACTCCGTCTTGCCCACGCCCGACGAGCCGAGGAAGATGAACGAGCCGATGGGCCGCTTGGGCGACTTGAGACCGGAGCGGGCGCGGCGGATGGCGTCAGCCAGGGCGTGGATGGCGGCCTCCTGACCGATAATGCGCTCGTGCAAGCGCTCTTCCATGTGAAGCAGTTTGGCCGACTCTGTTTCCAGCATTTGGTTCAACGGGATACCCGTCCACTGCGAGATCACGGCGGCGATGTCTTTCTCGTCCACCTTCTCGTCAAGGTGTTGCTCGGCTTCCCAGATGTCGCGTTTGTTGTTGAAGTCCTCTTCGTAGCGCAGGCGTTGCACTTTGATCTCGGCGGCGCGTTGATAGTCGCGGGCGGCCGAGGCCGCGTCTTCTTCGGCTTGCAGTCGGTCCACATCCATCTTCAATGTCTTGAGTTC
>CAYSIV010000016.1:0-10443 GCA_964431175.1 uncultured Anaerolineales bacterium | reverse complement strand
GTAGAGGGCGACCCGCAATTTGGCGGCGGCTTCGTCCATCAGGTCAATCGCCTTGTCGGGCAGGGAGCGCTCAGTGACGTAGCGTTGCGAGAGTTTGGCCGCCGCTTCCAGGGCTGAGTCGGTGATGGTCACTTTGTGATGGGCCTCGTAGCGGTCGCGCAGGCCCTTGAGCATTTCGATGGTGTCTTCGACGCTCGGTTCTTCCACAAAGACCGGGGTGAAGCGCCGCTCGAGTGCGGCGTCTTTTTCGATATGCTTGCGGTATTCGTCGAGCGTGGTCGCGCCCACGCATTGCAGTTCGCCGCGAGCCAACGCCGGTTTGAGCATGTTGCTGGCGTCCATGGCGCCCTGCGCCGCGCCCGCGCCCACCACCGTATGCAGTTCGTCAATGAACAGGATGATGTCACCCTGCGAGCGCTGAATCTCCTCGATGGCGGCTTTGAGCCGTTCCTCAAACTCGCCCCGGAAGCGACTGCCGGCAATCATTGCGCCCAGGTCGAGGGAGATCACTTTCTTGCCGAGCAAAATTTCCGGCACATCGTTGGTGGCAATCTTTTGGGCCAACCCTTCGACGACGGCGGTCTTGCCCACGCCCGCTTCGCCGATCAGCACCGGGTTGTTCTTGGTGCGGCGCGAGAGGACTTGAATCACGCGCATAATCACATCGTCGCGGCCAATGACCGGATCAAGCTTCCCCTCTTTGGCGGCGGCGGTGAGATCGCGGCTGTACTTTTCGAGGGTGCGGTAGCGAGTCTCGGCTTGAGGATCCGTCACCCGCTGTCCGCCGCGAATGTCTTTCACCGCGTCGTTAACGCGCTCTTTGGTCACGCCCGCTTCACTCAAGATTCGAGCCACCGCCGTGTTGCGCTCCGACAAAATCGCCATGAAGATGTGCTCGGTGGAAATGTACTCGTCCTTGAGCCGGTTGGCTTCTTCGTTGGCGAGATCGATGATTCGCTTGACGCGCGGGGTGATGAACACTTGCCCGGCCCCGCCACTGCCGTAAACCCCGGCGATTTTGGGGCTGGCTCGCAGAACGTCGTCAATGCGGCGCTTGATCAACTCGATGTCCACCGAGAGCTTCTCCAGAATTTGCGAAATCACACCGTCGGGCTGTTCGAGCAGGGCCAGCAGAATGTGTTCGGTGTCCACCTGGTTGTGGCTGTATCGTTGCAGAATTTCGTAAGCGCGCGAGGCAGCATCTTGGGCGCGCTCAGTAAATCGGTCAAATCGCATCATAGTCGGCTCTCCTGGAAATCAACCCACACCCTTAGTGTGTGGTACTAGAGGTATTAGTCTGCTAGAGTTACTACGTGGCTCGCAAAGTCAACGTTGCAACTCAGTTTGGGGCGCGGCTCCGTACCCTTCGTCTCCGCGCAGGATTTACTCAAGAAAACTTAGCCGAGAGCGCAAATGTCTCGGTCAATTTCGTCAGCCTCATTGAATGGGGTTTGAAATCCCCGACACTGGCAACAATGGAACGGTTTGCAATCGCCTTAAAAGTCCCGCTCATGGAACTTTTCCGTTTTAGCGATACTCTTGACGACTGATGCCCCAAGACACTTCTTCGGCCCTCGGCCAACAGATTGGTGGCCTGCTCGACGAGGCTGTTCTCGATCTATTGCGCGAACTCTCCGGCCAACTCGGTTTTGATCTCATGTCACCCGCCGATGGCAAACAACTTTTACATCTCACTCCAACTCACGGCATTGCTAAACAAATAGATCATATCATTGTCGCCAAAGACCAGCGCGATCCCCTTGTTCTTGTCGAGATAAAGTGGCTGAAAGATAGCCGCCACATTTATGACAAAGGCGGATGGATCGAGGGGCTTGATAAAATCAAACAGCGCAATCCAACTGTTCGCGGTGCTCTGGCCCTGCTTGCCGGTTATTGGTCACCGAAGATTCTCCAGCAACTTGAACTTGGTAGTAACGTTCGGTCAATTGTATTGCTTGATGTTGAAGAGATGTTTGGCTTGCTTCAACAACATGACGTAGATATCCAAATTGACAAGAAACGCAATGCAATTGCTAATCCTAAAAACGCTCTTGAGCAAATTCTTGACCTCAATGCCACAGTTCGTCATCAGATCAAAACCGGGATTGTTGCTGGCCGTCGAACTGAAATCGAGAGAGTGCTCAAAGACTTTCTGACTCCTGTGGCTGAACTGGCTGTCGTCTCCGTTGAGGTGTCGCTGAGAATTAATCAAGGCAACGTGCTGGGTAAGGAATTCGCTTCTGCCAAAGAAGCCATAGAGTTCATATCTCAGCACACAGGGCCGGATGCGCCCGAGATGCTCAGGCGGGTTGTTAAAGAAAGTGGAAGCAGCTACCAACTCTCACTTCCGCAAAACGACTAATCCTTCTGCCAACGGCACTTTATGCCGTTGTGGATTCCCCGGCCATTTGCCACCCCGCTTTCGCAAATTCTCCAACTGAAAACTGCTAAAGCCCACCCCACTGCTACAGGCAATCTCGGCGATGTAACGCCCGGTTGGGATATAAACACCATAAGGCGCAGAGTCGCCTAACACCAGCACAAACGCCGCGCCTGGTTTCAACACCCGATATGTCTCGCGTAGCACATCGTACATATCGTTGAAATACTGCGCTACCATAATATCGTAATCTTTCTTACCGCTCTTCTCTCGTCGTAATTGGCTAAGATCGGATACGCCTACCCGTAACGCTTCATATACACTTGGTACGTGTTCAGCCAGTTCAGGACGGAGCAACTTGTCTAAATTATAGTCGGCCCGCCGCACCTGTGTTGTGGCCGCCATCATCAGTTTGTTGCGCACATCGCGGGTGATGTCGCCCCACGATGACGCCAAGCCAAAGAAATACATTTCCAGCCGGGTTCGATCGGCATAATCATAATTGTTGAGATAGGGCGGCGAAGTAATAGCCAAATCAAGACTTTCGTCATCAACCGAGGCTTCGTATTTACGCGAGTCCCCTAAAATATTTCGTATTTTGCTAGGCGATGTTTTGCCGATCACCGTTTCTAAATCGGCGACCATTGCGAGCAATATTTTCTGAAAGACAGCAAAAGCATTTTTAGGCGGGTTATGGCCGTTGGACTCGCGCGGTGCGATATAGGGCCAGCCTGTCCCAGCAGTCGATGCGCTTCGTAACGTATCGGTCAAAGCCAGTTTGAAAAGGTCTTGATAAGGCTTAGACTCTATCTCTGCTCCATATTCGCGAATAAGATACAAAACTTCTAAATCCGTCGGGTGATAGCATTTGTAAATCAGCGCCGGGAACACCTCGGCCAGATTAACCAACTTGGGCAAACCGCGCCCGACCTTTCGCCGAGCTTCCTTCAAAGTTTTAGCGACCCACTGACTTAATTCAGCCGCACTAAAATCCCAGTACAACTTTGTTTCAGCGACCCAATGCACAAAAACGTGGGCCTCGATCCCGACACCGTTGATTCCATTCTGTTTTGCTGTCAGTATCGTTGTGCCGGTGCCGCTAAACGGATCGTAAACACCTTGATCGGGGCCAATACCAAAAACTTGAAAAGCTTGTTCAACCAGCTTATATGAATAACCAGCCGGATATTTAAACCAACGATGAATCGGTACCCGCAGGCTGTCTTTGAAAGTCCCAATTTCGCCGCCATTTGCTGTCAACAAATTAGGCGACGATGGCGGCGCGACAGGAATTTGAAGTTGCGGCGTTTCGTATAGATTAATTTGGCTAAACTGTGCTCTGCTCATATCAATTTTTATCACCTGTTACTCGCTTCTTCACTCTTACCTCAAACACTTGCGTGTACTGGTGGTCCGACGTGATGTCCCAATCATACTTCTCTTTGAATAATTCGATAACTTCGGCAGAGGGTTGAATCGGTTGAGCCTCGCCTTCAATGACCAGCGGGTCGTTGCCGTCTTCGAGCGATAGGGCAACCTTGGGGTTGTGATGCAAGTTTCGCGCCTTTACGCTTTTGGGGTCGGTGACGAAATACCAGTGGCTGTTGGCAATCACAAACCAGATTGGCGCCAGGTGCGGTCGACCATCGGGCCGGACAGTGGCAACCCAAATATTGCGGGCGGTGGTCAGCCGGTTGCTGTTCATCTGCCGAAAATTATACCCCCGCCGATTAGCAAAGCATAATTACGAATCCGTGAAGATTTTGTTATTGTGCATTGTCGGCAAAAAGCGTTAGAACTGCATCAGCGGGCGCGGCTAGCCGAACGGGGAGTGAGGCCGCTGGCCCGTTACACCGGCTTGAACTGCTCGAACGACTGCCGGCAATTGTTGCAGTAGTGAATGGCGCGGCAGAGTGTCGGGCCAAAGGGCGACTCGAGCGCTGTGTTGGGCGAGTTACAGAATGGACAGGGGACGTCCATGATTTGAATCAGGTTGAGCTCGCCGGTGTAGAGGGCGGGCGGCGCCAGACCGAACTCTTTGAGCTTGCGACGGCCTTCAAGCGTGATGCGATTGGAGTTCCAGGGCGGGTCGTAGGTGATGGTCGCTTTCACGTCGGCGAGACCGAGTTGGCGCAGGCGATCTTCCATTGCGCGGCGCATTATCTCCACGGCCGGGCATCCGGCGAAGGTCGGCGTCATCTTTACCCGCGCCGAGTTCTCGCCCACCTGCACGTCGGCGATCAAGCCCAGTTCGACGACCGACAGAGTCGGGATCTCCGGGTCGTGAACGTCTTGAAGGGCGGCAAGAATGTCGGAGGTTGTTGGATTCATCGTAATCGCTGTGTAACAAACATCAACCGTCAAACGTCAGGGTTACGTTTGTCGGTTGACGTTTCACGAGTCACCATTCCGCCTCCGGGTCTGTTCGATACACCAACTGCATGTCGCCCAGCAGTTTCGTTAGGTGCTCCGTGTGCTGGCCCTGCCGCCGGCCATAAATTGGCGGGGCTTCGACGATGATCACGCGGCCCCCGGCCAGCCATGGCTCGATCACCACCCGCCACCGGTTACGCAGTTCACTTTCAGGAGGCTGGATACCGGCGGCTACGAGGTCGGCTTCGTCCGGCGGCGGCTCGAACAGGCCGACGGCGTAAGGATAAAGGGTGTCGAGGGCGGCTTGCAGGCGTAGTCGGCTTTCAATGGTGCCGTGGCCAAGGTGTTTGATCCACGAGCGTGCGTGCAGAAGATGATACTTTTCTTCGCCGATCAACTTGCGGGTCAGTTGCGCCAGCGGCGTGTAGCTGGAGTTGACGAGGGCGGCCAGGCGCACGCCCTCAGCGGTGTCGTAGAAAAATTGTCGGGCGATGGTCGCGCCCCAGTCGCCTTTGGGGAGTTCGCAGAGTTGGGCGCAGTGGAAGTCGTCGGCCTTGCGCGCGAAGGCCAGGGTGTCAGGGGTGCCCGCGCCGAGATCGGCGAGCAGGGTGTAATACGCCTGCGCGTGGCCGATCTCGTCCTGAGCGATGGACGACAAGGCAATGTCTTCTTCGAGAATGGGCGCGAGGCCAGTCCACTCGCTGTGGCGGTGGCCCATGATCAGTTCGTCGTCGGCCAGCACCCCCGCCCGCTGCAGCACGTCCCCCAGCGCCTGCTGGTACCCTACCAGGTCCCCGTGCACCGCCGTTGCCCGGTAGACCAGCGCCCGGACCGCCACCGGGCGCGCCAGCGGCCCCGCGGCCCACGCGCGCTCCAGCTGGGGTTGCACCTCGTCCTGCCAGCGAAGGAACGCCTGCGAAGGGATGGTCAGCTTGCGCCGGCGCCCCGCCGCGTCCGGCCGGCTCCACCAGCGCTGCAGGCTGTTCTTCTTGGTCCGCGGTGCCCCGTATAGCGTCACCTCCCAGGGGAGCGCCCGCGGGGGTCGGAGCAGGGCGACGCCCGGCGGCGCGACCGCGACCCCCCCCGGGCGCCCACCGGGGGTCAGCGCGTCCGGGGGGAGCCGCCCCTGCGCGATCAGCTCCCGCGCGAGCCGCATCCCCCATTCCCCCGGGCGGGGCCGGCGCTTGGTCATCCGCCCCACGGGCCCCAGAGGCTCAGCAGGTCGTCCTGCTCGCCGTCGGAGAGCCGGCCATCCCGGTACTCCCGGTCGATCTGCTCCCGCAGGTGGTGCATCCGGACCCCGCCGTCCAGGGCTGCCCGGGGTTTGGCCGAGCGGATCGCCGCGGCGAGCTGGGCGTGATGGTCGATCGGTTGGTTCATTCTTGCAATCTAGCGCGGATATCTATAGATTGCAAGCCATGAGAGACAGCGACGAGGACCGAAGGGCGCGGGCGCGCAGCAGGTACGAGCAGCAGCGGGCGGCGGCGCTGGCGGCGATCGCCACCCTCTCCAGGGGTGGCCCGGTGCCCCTGGACGCGGCGGCCCGGCTGCTCCCCGATCACCCCGAGTGGGCGCGCTACGCGCCGCGACGGGGCCGATGAAGCGGATCAAGGTCGTCACGGGCTACGCCGCGCACGCCCGGTTCATGGCGGAGTTGGTGGAGGAGCCGATCGGCGAGATCCCCCGCGACCCGGCGATCCCCTCCCCGTTCGCCTACTCGCCGGTGCACGTCGTCTGGCAGCGCGGCGAGCAGCGGGTGGTGATCGTCGAGACGCGGCACGCTCGCCACGAGGTGTTCGAGGTGCCGGCCGAAGCGGCGCTTTCACCCATCGGAGAAGGCGGATGAGCACGCCGGCCTGGCAGGCGCTCTCCCGGATGGAGGGGCCGGGCTACCACTACGAGTTCGCGGCGGCGGCGATCGTGGCGCTGCAACGCGGACTGCCGCTGGCGGCGATCGTGCAGGCCCACCCCGCGCTCGCCAGCTTCGGCGAGCGGGCTCCAGTTGGGGCCGTGGTCCGGGCGTGCCTGGGGGAGCTGCCGCTCGACCCGGGGCCATTCGAGCTATACGTGGCGGGGCGCCTCTGGGTGTCCGGGGACGCCTTCGACGTGGGGCGGGAGTTCTACGCCCTGGTCGGGTTCAACCAGGCGCCGGCGGCAGCCTGGGAGGCCCTGGAGAAGCAGGGCGGCGCAAGCGGCCTGCTCTCCGCGGTGGACAAGCTGTCGAACCCTTTGCCGGAGGAGATCTGAAATGGAAGAGACGACGAAGAGGAAGGCGGTCTATACGATCGTCGAGTCAAGCAAGACCGATCCATCGCGGAAGATCTGGCGGCGCGTCGGCACCGCGTTCGTGAACGCGGACGGGTCGTTGAACATCCAGCTCGACGCCTTGCCGACGAACGGCACGCTGCACGTCCGGGACGACCCCAAGGAGACGCCCTGATGCGCATCCTCCAGATCATCCTGCCCGAGGGGACCGTGGACCGCCTGTCGGACGAGGACCTGCCGAGTTTCCGGGCGGCGCACCGCTGCGGGTTCGTGTGGGGCCCGGACGGCGACGGTGGACTGCGCTCGCCCGCGCTGGAGGAGACGACGGCTCTGCTGGTCCTGGATGTGCTGCGGTCGACGGGCCTCGCCTTCGAGGAGCGCGACCTGACCGTCGAGTACCGCTTCGGCGAGACGCTGGCGGCGGCGGCCTCTCGCTCGGTGACGGCTCAGCAGTCGAGTTCGGGACCGGGGCCTGGCGTCGGGTAGCGATCCGCCGGGATGCCTGGGAGTGGCAGACCGCACGCTACCACAGCGGGATGCGCGCGTTCCGGGAGACGCTCTGATGGAGCCTGCCGATCAACCCCTGGAGTGGTGGGAGCAGCTGCAGCTAGAGCTGCTGCAACGATACGGCGAGGATCAGCCTCTGGGCGCGAACCGCGACTTCGTCCTCCGCCTGGTGGAGGAGTGCCGAGCGAACCCGCTCCGCTGGCGCGAGTACCGCGGGTGGATGGCCCAGGCGGCGCATCTGATCACGCCGGACGAGGCGGTGGTGAAGGGACTGATCAGAGACAAGCTGGTGTAGCCCAGTGGTCTACCCCGCCGCCTTCGGGGGGTCGCTGGACGTGGACGTGGCGGCCCCTGGGGGCATCTGGTCCGGCAGCAGTTGCCGCGCCGCCCTGACCGCCGCCTCCTCGTAGTCGTCGCCCTTCCGCCGCATCCCCCGGGCCGTGTCGATCGTGTCGAGCAACGCGAAGAAGTCCCCGGGACTCACCGACGGAGCGGCGATGCGATCGAGCCGGTCGATCAACTGCGCCTGTGCGGCGCTGGTCTGATCCCGCAGTGCCTGGAGTTCGACCATCGTTTCCGAGCGCGCCGGCCGCAGGGTCGACCGCTCGACGGCCGCCTCCTTGGTCACGACACCTGACGGAGTCTTGGAAAGTCGCCGCAGGCGCCGCGTCTGCCACAGCGCAAGCGGGCCGGTGAACGCGGCGAGGAGCGAGGTGAGGAGCAGCGGCAGGTTGTTGATGATTGCCTCTCCGATTGCGCGCAGCATTGAATGGCCTCCGACGGGAACGGGTGGCAGAACAGAAGGGCGGCGAGGAGGTGGATCACTGGAGCGGCGGCAACTGCGCCCAGACCACCGTCACCGTGAACCCGCCGGCGACGAGATCCTGGTAGTACACCGGCGACGGCGTGTAATCCGGCGGCAGGTACGGGCCCTGCAATTCGCTCACGGCGATCTCGAACAGACCCCCGTCGGGAAGCAGCGCCATCAGCGACACGCCATTGTCCGGCGGTCCGCTGCCGATCCCGTATGCCGTCGCGTACGGGTACATCACTCCGGCGATGCAGGGCGTCGCAATCGCAGCGTCGGCGCCGGGCGAGGTGACGACGCCCTCCGCGACGGCCCACGCGGTCTTGCTGGTGATCGTGTAGCCCAACACCACGCTGCGCGGCGGTAGCCACGCAACCACGAACTCGGCGGCGTTCGTCGCACCCTTGGAGCGGAGCGCGTCGAGGTCGAACGTTTCCTGAGCGACGAACATCGTGAGCGGCTGCGACGGGGCCGCGTGCGACAGCGACGGAACGGCGAGTGCGAACAGGGCGAGGAAGAGGCGCATGAGGCTCCTTTCGATCAGAGGACGATCGCGCGGAGAGTGAATCCCCCCGCCGTGAGATCTGCGAAGTTGGGTCCAAGACCATCACCAACGGTGAGGTCAACTTTGATCTGGCCACCGGACGGGAGGTAGATCGCGCCGGGCTGCGTGAGCTGAATCACGGCGCCCGTCGTTTCGAGCGTGCCCGACGAGTAGAACGCGAACAGCCCGACGAGTGGCTCGGGATAGATCGACAGCGGGCTGGTCGGCTGGATGGCCGGCGCGACGAGCCCCGTCACCGACGACAGGGTGTACGCCAGGATCGTCGCGCCGGCGGGCAGCGCCTGCCCCAGGTCGAGCGTCGCGGTAGCCACCGCCCCGAGCGCCTGGAGCTGCGCGATGGTGCGGGAGAGGGTCAGGGTGCGGAGGATCCGCGGCATGGGGGTCGCCGGCTCGGTGGATCCCAGCGAGTCCAACAGAAGACCCGCGGCCGTGATCGCGTCGCTGCCCCCAAGCAGCCCCACCACGTCGTCGACCTCCTCGGCTACGACGATCGCCCGCCCGGCCCCGACCATATGGCCATAGAACGCCAGGGTGGTGGTCCCACTTGTCTGCCTGTTGGTGATCCGGGTTGGCAACGGGAACCTCCTTAGTTGGTGGCGGGCACGACCGTCGCGAGCAGCACCAGCGGGGACAGCGGGACCACCCGGTCCCGGTCCGCCCCGGCGATCCGCCAGACGTCGTAGACGTAGCGGCCCGGCGCGAGCGGCTTGGTCACCGCCGGCAGCAGGTCGAACGCGACCCAAGAGGCCTCGACGCCCGCCAGCGCCGCGCCCTGCAGCGTCACCAACGGAACCGAGTCCAGGAACGACCGCTTGACGCTCAACTTCAGCGTCGTGCCGGTCAGCCGCAGCGGCACGTTCCCGACCGTCCTTACCTGCAGCCGGAGCTGCACGTGGGCGCCGATCGGGAGCTCCACCGGCTGGACCCCGGACCCCGGGACCCGGGGGCTGCGGTCACTCCCTTCCTGCAGCAGCCCGAGCAAGGAGATCACCATCGGCTTATGCCACGGTATGCACGACGTTCAGGATGACGTTGAAGTCGAGGACGCCGTTGAGGGTCGCGCCGGGGAAGGTGACGGTGTTATTGGTCGTATCGAGCGTCGGGGGCTCGAAGCCGGTGCCGATGCGCTGGCCCATCCCATAGGCGTAGGCCCCGGTCGCGAGACTGGCTACCACGCCGAGCACTTGCCCAGTGCCGATCGAGCAGGTGTTCGCGGCATTGCCGGCCCCGTCGTCGAACTGCGCGACCTTGGTGACCTTGGTGACGGTCTTGAAGCACTTCGCGCCCGTGACGGTGGCGACGCCGCCGGGGGCGACCAGCGTCTCCGAGATCACGGCATCGAACTGATCCGTGCCGTAGACCTTGATGTTGTTGCCCGCGTTCCACGTCGCGCCGAACGTGGCGCACGTGCTGATCATCATGTTCACGCTGCTCTTCGTGGAGGCGATCAAGGCGGAGGTCGTGCTCTCGTTCCTCGGCGTGGGCCTCGTCAACGAGCCGTCGTGGGGGATCATGATCAGCCAGGCGAAGCAGGAGGTCGTGAAC
>CAYSIV010000015.1:0-36992 GCA_964431175.1 uncultured Anaerolineales bacterium | reverse complement strand
TTTTGCGGCGCGCAGAAGATAACGGAAGCGACTGGATCATGGACGGCGGCGCCGGCGTAGTCCAGACGGTTGAGATTGATGGCGAAGAGGTCGGCGCACATGCCTTTGGCCAGCGAGCCGATGTCGTCGCGGCCCAGCACTTTTGCGCCGCCGAGCGTGGCGATCTCTAGCACCTCACGAGCCGTGAGGCCCGCCGGGTCGCCGGATACGCGAGCCAATAGCATCGCCTGCCGCGCTTCGCCGAGCAGGTGCGAGCCGTCGTTGGAGGCCGAACCGTCCACCCCAAGCCCCACTTTCACCCCGGCGGCTCGATACTTTTTAACCGGGGCAATGCCGGAAGCCAGCCGCATGTTCGACGACGGGCAGTGCGCGACGCCGCAACCCGTTCGCGACATCAACACGATCTCGGCCTCGTTGACGTGGACGGCGTGCGCATACCACACATCCGGCCCTACCCAGCGCAGAGTCTCCATGTAATTCACCGGACGGTAGCCGAACCGGGCCAGGCAGAATGCCTCCTCGTCGAGCGTTTCGGCCAAATGGGTGTGCAGGCTCACACCGTATTCGCGCGCCAGCGCCGACGACTGCTTCATCAACTCCCCCGTCACCGAGAACGGCGAGCATGGCGCGACCGCTATTCGCAACATCGCGCCGGGCATCGAGTCGTGATAGGTTTGAATGAGCCGCTGAGTGTCCTTGAGAATCTCGTCTTCGTTCTCGACCACACTGTCCGGCGGCAGGCCGCCTTTGGACTCGCCCAGGCTCATCGAGCCGCGCGAGGCGTGAAAGCGAATGCCGATCTCTTCCGCCGCCCGAATTTCATCGTCGAGCTTCGCGCCATTAGGAAAAAAGTAGAGATGGTCGCTGGCAGTGGTGCAACCGGAGAGAAGCAGTTCGGCCAGGCCGGTGAGCGCCGAAACATAAACGGCTTCCGGCGTCAGGCGCGCCCAAATGGGATATAACGTTTTGAGCCAGTTGAAGAGCGTTGCGTCTTGCGCGGCGGGGACGGCGCGCGTGAGGGTTTGATAGAGGTGGTGGTGAGTATTGACGAGACCGGGGAGGAGGATGTGGCCGCTCATGTCCACCAGATTGGCTTCCATCACCGTCGGCAGTTCATTCGTCGGGGCAACCGCTTCAATCACCCCGTCGCGGATGATCATCCCGCCATCTCGAATCTCTCGACGGGTTGGGTCCATTGTTACCAACACCTCAGCATGGAGAAGAACTATCGTCGTCATCAACCCTCCCGACGGTTTGTCATACAAAGCCACTATAAGCCAGTCAGGCGGGTGTTGTCAACATGCAATTGTCTGGAGAATCGAAGCAATTCCAGGGGAAAAACACGGGGAGGCGGGCTTTTTTTCCGCCATCCCTGTTTTCTGGTTACAACCGTTAGTGCTGAAAAATCAGGTCGCCTCGCCGCCCCCGGCTTTGGCCTCGGCCCCGGCCTGACGCGCGCCCAACTCTCGATCCAACAGCAACAAGGCCGGGCCGTCATTCCCAATCCGCTTCAATTGCTCGACGATGGCCGTGGCGGTTTTCTCCTCTTCCACCTGCTCATTGACGAACCACTGGAGCATGACCACCGAAGCGTAATCGTTCTCTTTGGCGGCCAACCCGTAAAGGTTGTTGATCGAGGCCGACACTTTCTGCTCGTGCTCCAACGCTTTCTGCAAAACTTCCAGTGGCGAGCCATACTCAACCGACGGTTGAGGAATGGCTTGCAGGACTACTCGCCCGCCGCGGCTGTTGATGAAATCAAACAGTTTCATAGCATGCAGGTTTTCCTCGCCGCTTTGAACCCGCATCCACTTGGCAAAGCCGGGCAGGTTCTCGGCCTCAAAGTGGGCCGACATCGAAAGGTAGATGTAGGACGAGTGAAACTCCATTGTAATCTGGTTGTTGATTGCGTCTTGAACGGTTTTGTTGATCATGGTCTTTTCTCCTTTTCATCTGCTCGCGGCAGATTTGTAATCCGCCGTGAACAACTTAGTTGGGTGGCGCTCCCTCTAATGGCAGGGCCACCGTAAACGTTGCTCCGTGCCCGGGGCCGTCACTGTGCGCCTGCACCGCGCCCTGGTGCGACTGGGCGATCCAGGCCACGATAGACAGGCCCAGCCCCGACCCATGGCCGATGCTTTTGGTGGTGTAGAACGGATCAAAAATCTTTTCCATCGACTCTGCCGGGATGCCGATGCCTTGATCCGCCACTTCGATGACGACCTCGGTCGCCGTCCGCCGTGTGCGGAGAGTGATAGTTCCCCCATCCGGCATGGCGTCGCGAGCGTTGGTCAGCAGGTTGATGATCACTTGCGCGATCTGGTTGCGGTCGCAAAGGACTTTCGGCAGTTGGGAGTCAAGCTCTGTTACCAGCTTTATCTTGTTCCAGGCTTTCAGCTGGTAGCCCATCAACAACAGCGAATCCCTGACCACCTCAGTCAAACTATATCGGGCCAACTCCTGTTGTCCGCCCCGCGAGTAGTTGCGAAGCGTTTGCACGATGCGTGAGGCATGCGAGGCCGCCCGGTCCACCAGCGGCAGAATCATCTCCATCGTGTCAGGACTCACTTGCCCCTTGTCGTGCACTTCGCCCTGCAAGGCTTCGATGGCAGTGACGATGGTCGTCAGCGGGTTGGTCACTTCATGCACCACGCCCGCCGCCAGTGTGCCAATGCTGGCCAGCTTCTGCGAATCCAGCAATGCTTCCTGTGACTGTTGTAGTTCAAACGTCCTCTGCTCTACCCGCCGCTCCAAGGTCTCCGACCAGGTCCGCAGTTCGTCGTTGGCGGCGCGCAGTTCGGCATTGAGGCGGGCGTTCTCACGTAAGGTCACTACCTGACGGCCAATGACAAGCATCGTGAGCAGAACCGCGCTGAACAGCACGCCCTTGGCCCCTAGCGAGAACTCAGCCCCGGCCACAAAAATCACCAGACCATAGCCAAGAATAGTGGCAATAAAAGGCAGAAGCGGCGAGAAGCGTTCCAAAACATAGGTGGAAAGCCTCTCACTTGTCGAGTCGACCAGCGGGTGCGATTGACGAATTGCGGCCAGGGCAAACAACACGTAGGCCATCAGCCAGCCAATACTCACCGGGTCGCCGCTCACCTCGCGCTTGGCCAGCGTTGTGTAAGCCGAGAGCAAATCGGCGGCGACGAAACAAGCCAGCCCGACCAGGAAGATGGCGAGCGACGAGCGTGTGGCAGTGCCCGGGCGGCGCAAGAGCATGGATACAATGCCGCCCAGCACCACCAGATCGCCAATCGGGTAAACGGCGGCAAACAGTTGGCTAACCAAGTTGCTCCCGCTGGCGCTGGCCGCGGGGACGACCACGAAATACCACACCACCATCCAGGCGGCAGTGATCACGATCAGCAAGTCCAGCGCAAACTTCAGCCGGTCACTGCGGCTGAGCGGGGCGCACGGCAAAAGCAACAACCCCAACAAAGCCAGCGGGTAGAAGGCGAGGTAGAAAACATCAACCACATAGTAGAGTTGGCTTTCTCTGGGAAGGGCGACGACGAGATCGAAGCAGGTGAAGATCGCGTCGCCGATTAAAAGAACGGCGATGCTCAGGCTGAAGACGATCCAGGCCTGGCGCAAACGCCGTTCGAGAGCAGTGAAGGCCGCCACCCGGGTGGCGGCGGCCACGGCAAAGATGCTGACGGGAAAGAAGGCAACGTCCGAGATCAGGCGGCTGTTCTCCCCATTGCCCCAAAACGTCCAGGCGGCAAACGCCAAGGTGTAGACAATTCCCCCCAACCCAATCACTCCCCAACCATTGTGGAGCCAGAGCGGGAATTTGAGCCGTTTAGCGTTGCCGGTGTTCATGCCTTAAGTAGCTTAGCTCAGCCCGTACGCCGCTTGCGCGCCGCGCATAGTGTTGCGCATAAGCATGGCAATCGTCATCGGGCCCACGCCGCCGGGCACGGGCGTGATCGCGCCAGCCACTTCCTTCACGTCGTCAAAATCCACATCGCCGACGAGACGATAGCCGCTCTTCTTGGTGGAGTCTTCGACGCGGTTGATGCCCACGTCAATCACGTACGCGCCCGGCTTCACCCAGTTGCGCTTGACCATGAGCGGGCGGCCTACAGCGGCGATGAGGATGTCGGCTTCGCGACACACGGCGGGCAGGTCTTTGGTGCGCGAGTGGCAGATGGTGATGGTGGCATCGCGGTGCAGGAGCAACATTGCCGCCGGAAGCCCGACGATGTTAGAGCGGCCCAGGACCACGGCATTGGCCCCTTTGAAGGTGGCCCCGGCCTCTTCCAGCAGAACCATACACCCCGCCGGCGTGCAGGGCACAAACAACGGGTTGCGGCCTTTCATCGAGAGGCGGCCAATGTTCACGGGGTGAAATCCATCCACGTCTTTGTCAATGCTGATCTTGTTGAGCACGCTCTCTTCGTTGAGATGATCCGGCAAAGGCAGTTGCACCAGAATACCGTGCACGTTCGGGTCGGCGTTGAGTTTAGCCACGAGCGACTCGACTTCATCTTGCGACGCCGTCTTGGGTAGTTCGTGCCCGAACGACTCCATGCCGGCTTCCGCGCAGGCCTTGCGTTTGGATTTGACGTAGGCTTGCGAAGCCGGATTCTCACCCACCAACACGGTTGCCAGACCGGGTTTCTTGCCGATCTTTCCAAATAGAACTTGCGCATCGGCGGCCACTTGCGCGCGCACTTTGGCGGCAATGGCTGTGCCATCAATGAGGGTTGCGGTCATAAAAGTTTCTCCTTGTGACTGAATTCTACAACTAAAACGGTCTGCCTGAGCAGACCGTCGTAGCATACCAATCTTCGGCGTTTCGTGGAAGTGAAGAAAATCATTTACTTCAATATGAAAGTGACCTGAAAACCACCGCCCGGAACGTTGCTGGCGGAGATACTGCCGCCCTGGGCCTCGACGAGCTGTCGGGCAATCGCCAGCCCCAACCCCGCCCCGCCGGCCGCTCGTGATCGCGACTTTTCGCCGCGCCAGAAGCGGTCAAACAACTTGGGCAGGTCGGACTCCGGCACACCGGGGCCGTTGTCACTCACCGCCAATTCGACCCCGCCAACCACGCCCCGGGCCGTGATCGTCACCCACCCGCCTGTCGGGGCGTAACGAAGCGCGTTGCTCACCAGATTGCCGATGACTTGTGACAGGCGTTGGGGATCAGCAGAGACGGTTGGTAAATCAGAGGCAGCTTCCACCGAGATCGCCACGTTTTTTTCAGACGCTTCGGCGGCAAAGAGGTCGGCGGTCTGCCGGGCCAGTTCACTCAAATCCACCGGCTGAAGATCAAAATGCAATTGGCCGGACTCGGCCAGGGTGAGCAGGCGCAGGTCTTCCACTAGCCGTTCCAGAAGATAAGTTTCTTCGAGCACCTGAGCAACGTGTGTTTCGTCGGCAGGATATACACCGTCCACGATGCCTTCGAGTTTGCCGCGGATGATGGTGAGCGGGGTGCGAAGCTCATGGGCAACATCGGCCAGCAAGTCGCGGCGCTCGTGGTCGTTGCGCTCCAGCGAGTCGGCCATGCGGTTGAAGGAATCGCTCAAGCCGCGCAAATCACCAGGGCCGCTGACCGGGACACGAGTCGAGAGGTCGCCGTCGGCCACGGCATGAGCCGCCGCGATCACGTCGGCCAGCGGGGTGACGACGCGCCGGGCGAGCAGAAAGCCAATGAGCAGGGTGAGCACGCCAGTAAAAAACGAGATGGCGGCGACGATTGGCAACAGCCCAAGAAAAAGATTCAACACGCCGTAGTTCTCAGACCTCTGGAACACCAACGTGCCTACTTGAGTTCCGTTGACGGTGAGGGGAAAAAGCACTTGTCTGCCAGCCGGCGAATAGGTCTGGCCGGCGAGCGCCGTATCTGTCTGACCTCTGTCAACAAGCACGCGCCCGGTCTCGTCCAGCAGAATCGTTTCGCGCCAGGTGATGCCATCGCCGAGTCGTGGGGTGTCCCCTGACTCGGGCAGCACTATCGCTTCAACGCCTGCCCAACCGCCCCGCCCCACATAATAGGCTTCCAGCACATGGGCGAGCGACGGTCTGAATCTCGCGTCGTCTCGGGACACAATACTCACCGCTATTCCCACCAGCCCGACCAATAGCACTATGGCCAATATCACCATCGCGCCAAAAGCCTGCATGAGCAAGGCGAAGAGGCGGCGGCGGATGTGGCGGACGGAGTGTTGAGGGTCGAGGGGGTGAGTCATGAAAAAGGAGTGGACAGGAGTCAGAGAAACAGGGACGCGGTTTGCACCTCTGTACTTGTTTGCCTGTCTACCTACTCTGCAAACTTATAGCCGACGCCATGCACGGTGATGAGGTACCTTGGTTCACCGCCGAGCGGCTCGATCTTCTTGCGCAGGTTGCGGATGTGCGAATCGATGGCCCGCTCGTAACTCTCGAAAGCAACGCCTCTGGCAATGGTGAGCAGTTGGGCGCGAGAGAAGATTCGGCCCGGTTGGCTGGCGAGAGTGGCCAGGATTTCGAACTCAGTCGGGGTTAGAGTCACTTCTCGATCTTGTACCACCGCCCGATAACGGGCGCGGTCAAGGGTGAGATCTCCGGCGCGGATCACTTCGGTGGGGGCAGAGCCAGCAGCGCGGCGCAGAACGGTTCGCACCCGGACTACCAACTCTCGGGGGCTGAACGGCTTGGTAATGTAGTCGTCGGCTCCCAACTCCAGTCCCACCAGTTTGTCGCTTTCTTCCACTCGTGCGGTAAGCATGATGATGGGTATTCCACTCTCACGGCGCAGTTCGCGCACGACGTCGAGCCCGTCCATCTGGGGCAACATGCCATCCAACACCATCAGATCAGGATGTTCTTTGCGTGCCAGCATCAGGCCCTTTGCGCCGTCGTTCGCGGCGAGCACGGTAAAACCTGCTGCGGTGAGATAGTCACGGCAAATTTCGACAATCTTCGGTTCGTCGTCCACCACCAAAATCGTTTTTGACATCAGCCTCAATTCTACTGCTTCTACAAACTTTGTGCATTAAAGCCGCTTGCTTTATTTAGCTTATGCCAAACGCCTGAGCATGATGACGCAGACCAAATAGGCGACTATATACATGACCACCAACGCCAACATGTTGGGAACCGTCGCGCCGCCCAACATCGGCGGCCCGTCGGCAGGGGGAAATGCGGGGATTATTCATAACGTAAGGCGTCAATCGGGCGCAGGCGCGAGGCCCGCCACGCCGGGTAAAGGCCGAAGAAGATGCCGACCGCGGCTGAAAAGGTGAAGGCGAGTAGAACCGAGTCGAGAGTGACGCTGGCGGCGATGAGGTTGGCCGCCTTGACGCCGGCGGCGACGCCCCATCCCAGCCCGATTCCCAGCACACCGCCCAGGACACTAAGCACCAACGCCTCAACCAAAAACTGGAGCAGGATGACGCTTCGCTTGGCCCCCACTGCCTTGCGCAAGCCGATCTCTTTGGTGCGCTCAGTAACTGAAACCAGCATGATGTTCATTACCCCGATACCACCTACTAACAGAGAAATGCCAGCAATAGCCCCAAGAAAGGCCGTGAGGATAGTGGTGATGCTGTTCAGGGTTGAAAGGATGGAGGTCTGGCTCTGAACCGAGAAGTCGAGTTCGTCGCTTAGTTTGAGCTTGTGCTTGCGGCGCAACAGGCGTTCGATCTGCACGGTGACGGCATCCACGTCATCGGCCGTCTCCACCGAAACGGAGATGTTGTTCACGCGCAATTTGCTGTTGGCAACGGCGTTGACCCCAAACACTTTTTGGTAACCCGTTTCAATCGGCACGATGATGAGTTCATCCTGATTCCCGAACCCCGAGCCGCCTTTGCTTTCCAGCACGCCGACGACCTTAAAGTTCACGCCGCCGATCTTAATCGTGCGGCCAATTGGGTTGAGCGGGCCAAACAGATCAGAGGCCGTTTGTGAGCCCAGCACCGCAACCCGCGAGGCATGGTCGTTGTCGGTCAGGGTAATAAAGCGGCCGTCCGCGACGGTGTAAGCCCGGGCCTGGGCAAAGTCGGGCATGGTGCCGGACACACTCACCGAAAGCGTTTCTTTGCCATACGTCACCGTGAGATTGGATTGATAGACCGGCACAACGCTGGCTACTTTCTCCAGGTTGGCGGCCAAGAATTCAAAGTCGGAATAATAGAGAAAAGCCTGCGCCCCGCTTTGATTGCCAGGGCCAGACTGCAAGCGCCCCGCCTGCACGGTAAGCAGGTTCGAGCCGATGCCCTGCACTTGCTCGGTGATACCGGCTGTCGCCCCGTTGCCAATCGCCATGAGCGCCACAACGGATCCAACGCCGATAATGATCCCCAGCATCGTCAGCGTCGACCGCATCTTGTTGGCAGCCAGGGCGCGAAGGGCAACGCGGAAATTTTCGGAGAAGCTCATGTTTTAAATTATGAAGGATGAATTATGAAGGATGAAAGCATAGTTTCAAAGTTCATAATTCATCTTTCATCCTTCTTACTTTCCTTCGGCCAGCGCCACTTCACTCGGCCTCGGCGTGCCAGCCGCCAGTGGTTTCTCGATCCGCTCGTCGCCCACTACCTGGCCGTCGGCCATGCGGACGACACGGTTGGTGTGACGGGCAATAAACGGGTCGTGGGTCACGTAGATGACAGTCTGGCCGAAGTTGTGATGCAAATCCTGAAAGAGCTTGATGATCTCAGCGCCGGTCTTGCTGTCGAGCGCGCCGGTCGGCTCGTCGGCCAGCAGAATAGCCGGGTTGTTGGCCAGGGCGCGGGCGATGGCCACCCGCTGTTGCTGTCCGCCGGAAAGTTCATTGGGCCGGTGGCGCATCCGGTCACCCAGGCCCACTTTGTCCAACGCCCCTTCGGCTCGCTTGCGTCGTTCTTTGCCGCTTACGCCGCTGTAGATCAATGGCAACATTACATTATCGAGCGCAGTGGTGCGGGCCAACAGGTTGAACTGCTGAAAGACAAAACCAATTTTTTGACTGCGGACTCCGGCCAGTTGATCGTCGCTCATGGCTTCCACGTTGACGCCGTCGAGGCCGTACGCGCCGCTGGTCGGCACGTCGAGGCAACCGATGATGGCCAGCAGGGTGCTCTTGCCCGAACCACTCGGTCCCATGATGGCGGTTATTTCGCCCTTCTCAATGTTCAGGTTCACGCCGTCGAGGGCGCGGACTTCGGTCCCGCCCATTTGATAGACCTTGGTGACGTTTTCGACGGCGATCATGGCTGTGACCCTCCTCCACCGCCTCCACCCCCTCCACCGCCTCCGAACGGCCCTCCGCCAAAACCGCCCGTGCTCGAGGGCTGGGCCGTTCCAACCTGGACAATATCACCCGCCTGCAAGTCACCCGTCACCACCACCAAATCGTTATCTTGAACATCGCCGCTCACCACGCGCACAGTTTCCAACGCGCCGCCGACGCCTGCCCGTACAGCGTACTCCCCTTCGTCATCCTGCTGGATCGCATCGATCGGCACAGCCAGCGCATTTTCAATCGTCTCTGTCACAATGCTGGTGTTAGCCGTCATCCCCAACAGCACTTTCGGATCCGTTGACTCAAAAATCACGCGGACAGTGTACTTAACCAGCCCCTGCACCACTTCGCCAATTGGCACGACTTCCGTTACGGCGCCGTTCAACGTCAGCCCAGGCAACGAGTCGAATGTAAGCGTCGCCGGGTCTCCCAGGCCCACCTGGCCGATGTCGCTCTCGTCCACCTGCACATCCACATGCAGTTGCGAACGGTCCGCCAGCACCAGGGCGGCTTCGCCCTGAGAGGCCGAATCGCCCGGTCGGGCATTCACCTGAAGCACCACGCCATCGAACGGCGCAGTGATCGACAGCGAGTCGACGTTGACCTGAGCCACAAGCACGTTGGCTTGCGCCGCCGCGATGTCGTTGGGGTCGGCCCCATTGAGTAGCTTGTCGAGGGTTTCTTGTTTCTTAGCTAGGTCGGCTTCGGCCACAGCGACGGTATCCTGCGCGGCTTTCAGCTCCAGCGTATTGGGTCCGGCCAGAGCAGCGTTGAGGTTGGCAACAACCTGGTCGTAGTCCTCCTGAGCGGTTTCCACATCCACAACCTGGTTGGCAACGTTCATGTTATATTTCAACTTGGCCGTCTGATATGCGTCCGAGGCAGTCTGGTATGCGTTGGTCGCCGAGTTCAGTTCCCTCTCCACTCGCACCCGCTCACCGCAGCTAATCTTGATGCAATCTTCCATAGACGTTTGCGCGCGCTGCAGGCGGCTATAAGCTAGGTTCATATCATCTTCCGCTGTCTTAACGGCCGAGGCATCTGTCGAGACACGTTCCAATTGCTGATTAGTATTGGCGTTGTCGAGCGCCAGTTGGGCTTCTTCCACCGCGTCGTACAAACTCTGCCCGGCGGGATTCTGGACATATTTGAGATCTTGCTGAGCGTCTTTAAGAGTCTGCTCGGCCTCGGTGACGGCCTGCTGGGCTTGGGCAATCTCGAGCGCGCTGGGGTTGAGCAAGGCCTCGAGTGCTTCTTGCGCTTCCACCAGATCCACATGGGCTTGAATGACGCTCTGTGGCGCTGTGGCCGCATCAATCGCCATCAGCAACTCGCCCTCCTTAACGGAATCACCCGCCTTTACATACACCTCGGCCGCCGTGCCGCTCGTTTCCCACGAGAGCGACTCGTACTGAATGGCCTCCACCGAGCCAGACGATTCAACCGTGTTGACGACGGTGAGTGTCGTTACTTCGGCGGTCGAGCCAGTGGCTTGGCTGGTGCCGCTGGCGTTGGACGCCCCGGGCCGCACGAAGAGTGGCAGGGCAAAAAATCCGGCTACTGCCAACACGGCAATCACGCCTATAATTATCAATATAACAGTTCGCTTTTTCATTTCAAAGATGCCTCCTTGTTGCATTTCAAATCTATGGTGGCACTATAGCGGCGGCTTGTGCAGAAAGTGTGAAGACGGTGTTGGAAAGCGTGCAGGTCGGATCGGCAAACGTGAGTACAATCTTCACAATTTCTGCACAATCGCGTAGTATCTTAGCGACATGATTTCTCGAAAATTCTTCCTAACCGGAACCCTCATAATGGCTCTTCTCTTCATAGCCGGATGCGTACGCTTTGCCGGCCCACGCTTCCCTGGCGCGCCCAATGGGACGCCGCCATTCAGGAACACGGCTCGGCCCACCACCCTGCCTCCCACGTCACAGACCACGTCCACACCCGAAGCGAACCGCACGCCGGTTCCCACTGTGGATTTTGTTAGCCTGCTGGTCACCCAGGCCTATCAAAGCGTTACCCTCAGGCCTCGCATAACTGAATCGCCTACGGCTACCGCTGCTATAAACAGCACCTCTGCCAACGCCGCCTCGCGCCCAACCCCTACAGCCACTCTCAATCCGGCTCCAGCCTTCGTCATCTTTAGCACGCCGATTCAGATCGCCAATGCCGTGTCTACCGCCGACTGCAAGATACGCAAGGGGGGCGATTGCGCACCCATCATGGCGGCAGGCCAGACGCTATTTTTTACTTGGACGTTCGGGGTACGGGGTGAAGGGTCGTTCCAGTGGGGTCAGGCGGCTATCGTGGTCACGCGCGATGGGGAAACGATCCAGTGGACTCAGGCGGGCAACGGCCTCGTGCGCCCGCCGGATCCGGATAAGAATGAGAGTTGGACTCTAAATGTGGGGCAGTCGGCCGAGTTTGCAGGCGGGTTGGAGAACGCCCAGCCGGGTTACTACACCGCCCGCCTGATGATGTGCCTGCTCTCGATGAGCGACTGCAACGCGGGCAAAGGCTGGCAGCCCGTGGGCGGGGAGTCGATTAATTTCCTCATCACCCCCTGACGGCGACTCACCCTCGCCCCCCGGCCCACAACGCCGGGTGCGGGAGAAAACGCGCAAACTTTGTTACTCGTATCTCAGCGCTTCAATAGGCCGCAAGCGCGAGGCGCGCCAGGCCGGGTACAGCCCGGCGAAGATGCCCACCAAAGCGGTGACGACGAAGGCAACGGTGATGGTTGCCAGGTCTACTTGAGAGGTGATCTGGCCGGTCAGGTTGACGAGGAAGGAAATGAGCCAGCCCAGCCCAATTCCCAACAAGCCGCCGATGAAGCTGAGCACCATCGTTTCAATGAGGAACTGGGCCAGAATCGCCCGGCGCTTGGCGCCGACGGCTTTACGCAAACCGATCTCGCGAGTGCGCTCGGTGACGGAGACCAACATGATGTTCATGACGCCGATGCCGCCGACGAGCAGGGAGATCACGCCGATGAAGCCGAGGAAAGCGGTGAGGGTGGCGGTAATGGCGGTGAGGGCGCTGAGGAACGCTGTTTGGCTCAACGCGGTAAAGTCGAGGTCGTCGGTGAGTTTGAGGTGGTGTTCGCGACGCAGGATGCGTTCGGTCTGAACGATCACCTCGTTCACCACATCGGCATTAATCGTCGAAAACGAAATATCTGTCACCTGTCGCTTGCCATTGATCGTGGCCAGGGAGCCATAGAGTTTTTCGTAGCCCGTCTCCAATGGCACAATCAAAATGTCGTCGGCGTTGCTGAAGCCCGACGCGCCTTTTGAGACTAGCAGGCCCACCACTTCAAACGGCACGCCGCCAATTTTCACCGTCCGGCCTACCGGATTCAGGCCGCCAAATAAATCTTTAGAAACCTGGGCTCCAATCACAACGACCTGAGCTTTGCCGGCCCGATCCGTTTCTGTAAGAAAACGGCCATGCTCAATTTCATAAGCCCGCACCGAGGCAAAGTCTGGCGTGGTTCCGGTCACCGAGGAGGTGATGCTGTTTTTGCCGTAGGTGATGGTCACGCCAAAACCCTGATACGAAGGCGCGATACCGGCAATATTTTTCAAGTTCTTGGCCAGCGCCAGATAATCAGAATAGTACAGATAGGCGACAGTCGATTCGCCACGCCCTCCCTGCTGGAAACGCCCCGGGAAAACAGTGACCAGGTTTGCGCCGATGCCTTGCACCTGGCTGGTAATGCTGGCGGTTGCCCCGTTGCCAATTGCCATCAGCGCCACCACCGCCCCCACGCCGATGATGACGCCCAGCATGGTGAGGATTGAACGCAGTTTGTTGGCGGCCAGGGCGCGGAGGGCGACGCGGAAGTTTTCTGAGAAGTTCATGGTTCAAATTATGAGGGATGAATTATGAAGGATGAATACTCAATCCATTTTCATAATTCATCCTTCACCCTTCTTACTTTCTTCAGCTAGCGCCAGTTCACTCGGCCTCGGCGCTCCAGCTTCGAGCGGATGTTCGATGATCTCGTCGCCCACGATCTGACCGTCGGCGAGACGGATGACGCGCTTGGTGTGGCGGGCAATGAACGGGTCGTGGGTCACGTAGATCACCGTCTGGCCGAATTCACGGTACAGGCGTTGAAAGAGGCCGATGATCTCCGCGCCGGTCTTGCTGTCGAGGGCGCCGGTCGGTTCGTCGGCCAGGAGAATCGCCGGGCTGTTGACGAGCGCGCGGGCAATGGCCACCCGCTGTTGCTGGCCGCCGGAGAGTTCGTTCGGGCGGTGATGCATCCGGTCGCCCAGGCCCACCTTGTTCAGCGCCTCTTCGGCTTTTTCCCGCCGCTCGCGCCCGTGCACGCCGCCGTAGATGAGAGGCAGAGCGACGTTGTCAAGGGCAGTGGTGCGGGCCAACAAGTTGAACTGCTGAAAGACAAAGCCGATCTTGCGGCTACGAACATCGGCCAGTTGATTGTCGGTCATCTTCTCGACGTTGAGGCTGTCGAGGCGATACTCGCCGCTGGTGGGCACGTCGAGGCAACCCAGGATTGCCATGAGCGTGCTCTTGCCCGAACCGCTCGGCCCCATGATGGACACCATTTCGCCTTTATTGATGTTCAGGCTCACCCCATCCAACGCTCGGACTTCGGTGTCGCCCATTTGGTAAATCTTGGTGATGTTTTCGATTTCGATCATGCATTATTGCGACGAAGGGCGAAGGGCGAAAGACGGCTTATCCGTCGTCCTTCGTCTGCCGTCGTCTTATCCCGGCCCGAACGGCGAACCGCTGTTGGTCGGCTTCGGTTCAACGATTTGCACTTTATCACCGGGTTTCAAATTGCCTGTGACTACCACCAGGTCGCCCTGCACCGCGCCGCTTACAACATTCACCCGCTCCAGCGTATTGTCGGCTTTGACCCGGTTGACGAACTCACCTGCCGGGTCCAACTGCACGGCATCCAGCGGCACGGCCAGCGCGCCTTCGTTCTTGTCGGTCACAATCGAAACATCCGCCGTCATTCCCAGCAACACTTTCGGGTCAACTTTGGCCAGATCGACTCGCACCGTATACTTGACGAGGCCTTGAACCGCCGAACCGACCGGGTTGATCTCCGACACCTGCCCATCCAGATGCAAATCGGGCAAAGAGTTGAACGTCACTGTCACCGGATCGCCAAGTTGAATGTCGCTCACGTCGGTTTCATCTACCGACACGTCTACGTGCAGGAGCGAGCGGTTCGCCAGCATCGCCGCCGCCAACGACGGTGACACCGCATCGCCGGGCCGGTAGTTCACGATCAGCACTTCGCCATCGAATAGGGCCTTGATCGTGAGCGAGTCAATCGTCGCCTGCGCCGACAACACATTTGCCTCCGCCGCTGCAATATCCTGGGGGTCAGCCCCGTTCAGCAGTTCGTTCAATGTCTCTTGCTTATCCGCCAAAACGGCCCGGGCCACGGCCACCGTGGCTTGGGCCGTTTGCAATTCCAACGTATCCGGCCCGGCCAGCGCCGCATTGAGATTGGCTGCAGCCCGGTCGTACTCTTCCTGCGCCGTCGTCACATCGTCGGCCTGGTTGGCGACGTTAATCTCATATCGCAACTTGGCGGTTTGGAAAGCATCCCAGGCCTTCTGGTACTCCTTCTGCGCCGTATTCAACTCGTTTTCCCTCAAGACGCGTTCGCCGCAACTGATCTTGATACAGTCGTCCATAGCCGTTTGCGCTCTCTGCAGCTGGCTGTAGGCCAGGTTCATGTCATCTTCAGAAGTCTTGATCGCCGAAGCCTCCAGCGACACATGCGCCAGTTGTGCATTGGCTTGCGCAGTGTCGAGCGCCAGTTTCTTATCATCCAGGTCGTCGTACAGGCTCTTGCCTACCGGGTTCTCGACGTATTTGAGATCCCGTTCTGCATCTTCCAGCGCCTGTTCCGCATCGGCCATCGCCTTTTGCGCGTTAGCGATGTCGAGCGCGCCCGGGTGCAGCAACGCGTTCAGGGCGTCTTGAGCGGTAACCAAATCAATGTGGGCCCGGATCACGTTCTGCGGCGCGGTGACGGGATCAATCGTCATGAGCACATCGCCCTTCCTGACTGTATCACCCACTTTCACGTAGACGGCCGCCACCGCGCCCGTCGTCTCCCAGAACAGCGACGCTGACTGCAGGGCCGCCATCGAGCCGGATGATTCAACACTGCTGACGGCGGTGATTAGAGAGACATCGCCGGTTTTGAGTTCGGCAGCGGTTTGTTGTTGGCGGTTCGCCAAAACTTGCGTGGCAATAACCCCCGCGAAAACCAGCAAAAGGACAACGCCGCCCAGAATCAACCACAATCTTTTAGATTTCAACATAACTACGCTCCTCATAAACCTTGCCTGTTTAAGGCCGCAATTTCGGACCTGTAATGCGAGCCATTAAGTTATAACACCATAGGGAGAAAACTTGTGACAGACACACACCGCGCCATCATAACCCACTTTGATTAGAAGAGCATCGGCGGCGGCTTGCTTGTCGTCTGAAACTGTCGCTCGTCGATAAGACCGCCCCTGGTTGGAAAAGTTTCAAACGCCACCCAACAAAAAAGCGAGAAACGCTTGACACGTTTCTCGCTTTTGAGAAAAGCCCAAAGTTGCTTTGGGTTTACGGGGTTGCCTGTCGCCTCATAGGGAGTGGGCGGTGGTCAAGCACAGCTTGGCGCACGGCCAGGCTGACGCCGCGCTTGAGCGACGGGGCGGCCAACACAGCGGTGGCTACATCACTGATCAGGACGCCATAACCTGCCGCAAGCTCGGCCAACGCAGTGTGCGCTTTATTGGAATTCCAGCCAAACTCTGCTTGCAGACGTTTAATTGCCTGACAGTAGATCTGTTCTGTTTCCACCTCAGGTGTAATTGAGGGAGCCGTTATCATTGTGCACTCCTTTCTTGAATAGATTATACGCGCCAAACTTATTCGTATTGCTAAGGAAACGTGAAAAGAGTATTACAAATTGGTCAACATTTTCATTGAGAGCTTGAGCGATGGAGACTTCGGCGATAATTTAGATTAGTATTTATGCCCTCCCCGATCAAGTGCCATCTGTCATCAGTTTTTTTAGTGGAAACCAAGCACATTGTAGGCCAGGAAGAAAAGGATTGCCATAAAGATTCAGTAAAAAAGCCGGAGAGCATACTCTCCGGCTATTTGAGAAACTCTTCTCAAGTCTTTGTCTGACTAGTTAAATTACAACCGATCAAAATCAATATCACTCATTACGTAGCCCAGGCCGCGCTTGAGAGAGTTAGCCGCGAGAATCACTGCCGCCACATCTCGCCGCAGAACACCGTAAGCCGCCGCATATTCGGCCAGGGCGTTGTGCGCCGCTGGCGGTGGCCAACCCAATTCGGTCTGAATGCGAGCAACCGCCTGGCGAATCTGATCGTGACCGGTATCAAACTGAAGAGAGAAGGCCATTTCCTGAAACCTCTGTCCTACATACAGTTTAGGCGCAAATCATTAACCGCAGTAGAGAGACGGCTAAACAGGGGATTACAGTCTGGGATCGCGATATTTGAACTCGCCGCCCACTATCGTCCCCAAAACGCCAGCATCGCGTATTTCCATCGGCGGGCAGTGAAAAAGATCACGATCCAGGATGGTGAAATCGGCCAGCCTGCCGACCTGGATCGATCCCAAATTGGCCTCGTTGTTGCCGATGTAGGCCGGGCCTTTGGTGTACCCGTCAACCGCCTCGGCCACTGTCAGGCGTTGTTCAGGATACCACCCTTCTTCGCCGGGTGAGCCGTCAGCGCGGCGGCGGGTGACGGCGGCGTGAATGCCCCACAAGGGGTTGATCGGTTCAACCGGCGTGTCCGAGCCGAAGGCCAGAATCGCGCCATGGTTGAGTTGGGTGCGCCAGGCGTACGCACCAACCGAGCGCTTGCCCCAATACTTGTCGGCCATCAGCATGTCCGACGTGGCGTGAATGGGTTGCATTGAGCTGACGATCTTCAGTTGGGCAAAGCGGTGCGAGTCGGCGGGGTGGACGATTTGCAAGTGCTCGGCGCGATGGCGCAAGAGGCGTGGGGCGTGAAGCGTGGAGCGTTGGGATTCTTCGGTTCTGAGAGTCTCAAAAACGTCGAGCAGGTCGTGGTTGGCCTTGTCGCCGATAGCGTGAACGGTGAGGGCCAGGCCATTTTTTGCGGCCAGCGAGCCGCGCTCGTAAATCTCTTCCTTGTCGGTGACGACGATGCCGAAGTTGGTGGCGTCATCTTCGTAAGGCTCAATCATGGCCGCCGTCTTGGGGCCGAGCGCGCCATCGGCAAAGATTTTGACATTGCCGATGCGAATCCAGTTGTCGCCAAAGCCAGAGCGCAAGCCAACGGCAATTGCATGATCGAGATAAGCAACCGGAATGTTCTTGACGATACGCAAGCCAAGCTGGCCGCGTTCGCGTAAAAGCTGGTAAGCGGTGAAGGCGCGAATGCCGTCAAAGTCGTGCAGGCCGGTCAGGCCAAGTTTCCAGGCTAACTCCTGACCTTTGAGCATCGCTTTCGCCACATCGTCGGCGGTGATAACCAGGGCCGAGTCACCGGAGTCTTTGGTCGTGTACGAGCGCTTGTTGATCAAGTCCATCGCCGTCTCGAACAACACGCCGGTCGGTTCCCCTGCCGGGTCGCGGCCCACCTTGCCACCCGCCGGGTCGGGCGTGGCGGCGGTGACTCCGGCCAGCTTAAGGCCGAGCGAATTCGTCCAACCGGCGTGCATAGATTTGGCGGTGAGATACACCGGATGATCCGGGGCCACCGAATTGAGTTGGGCGGCGGTGGGGAAATCCGCCCCGGCCCCCCATCTGGTGTAGTTCCAGCCGTGGCCGCGAATCCATTGCCCCTTGGGCGTGATAGCGGCCCGTTCGGCCACCCGGCGCAGGGCTTCGTCGAGAGTGTCGGTTTCCACATTCACGTTGGTCAGGCCGAGCGAGAACCACTCGAAGTGGCCGTGAGCATCGGTGAGACCGGGCAACACGAGCGCGCCTTTGAGATCGATCTGCTCGGCCTTTGAGTTAGCCAACGCTCGAACTTCTGAGTCAGAGCCGAGGGCCAGAATCCGGTCGCCTTGAATGGCGACGGCGGTGGCCGGGGAGGGGGAGTGAATTTTGGCGTTGTAGAGGATGAGCATGGAAGATGACGATAGACGATGGACGGCGGACGAAGGTTTGCCATCGTCAGTCGTCGTTCGTCTTTCGTCGCTATAGTCTACTCGTCACCAATAAGACGATCCGCCAGCGTATTCAACTCTTCGTCGGAGTAATAGTGAATGACGATGGTGCCGCCTTTACGGCCTCGGGTGAGGTTGACGCGCGTGCCGAGCGTGTCGCGCAGACGATTCTCCAGTGACTGCACTTCGGCGGACTTTTTGACTTTGGCCGGTTTGACGTTCTTGTGGCCGGTGAGCTGGCGCACCAGTTCTTCGGCCTGGCGGACATTTAACCCTTTGCCGATGATGGTCGACATGGCCGCCAACTGGGCTTGAGCGTTTGGCAACGATAGCAGGGCGCGAGCGTGGCCTTCGACGAGGAGGCCCTGGGCCAGCGCGCCTTGAATCTTGATGGGCAGTTTGAGCAGGCGAATGGTGTTTGTCACCGTTGTGCGTTGCTTACCGACACGCTTCGCTACTTCATCGTGCGAGAGGCTGAAGTCGTCAGCCAGATGCTTGTAGGCTTGCGCCGATTCGAGCGGCGACAGGTCGGCCCGCTGGATATTTTCGATGAGGGCCAGTTCGAGCAGGTGTTGATCGGACGTCGGGCCGCGAATGATGGCCGGAACCATGGCCAGCCCGGCCAGCTTGCTGGCCTCCAGACGGCGCTCGCCGGCGATGAGGATGTATTGGTTGGCGGTCTCACTGCGAGAAACGATGACGGGCTGGATCACGCCGTGCTCACGGATCGAAGCCGCCAGATCATTCAACTCTTGCTGATCAATGTAGGTTCGTGGCTGGCGCGGGTTGCGCACGATCTGCGAGACCAGCAGTTCAACCGGCCCGTCGCGAGCGTCGTCCGGTTCGTTGGTGGGGATGAGGGCGTCGAGGCCGCGCCCGAGGCCGCGCTTAGGCATTCGTCTGCCCTCCTTGTTTTTGGATGAAGGCCTCCAAGCCGCGGCTGGCCGATTTGCGAATGGCGGCTTGCATGGGCGGCGACCAGCCGAGGAGCGCGCCCGGCGCGCCCAGGGCCATGCCGGCCCACTTCCACAAATTGAACGAATCGGCGTGGCGGACAATTTTGCCGTCGCGAAATTCAAATGTTGCGTCAATCACGTTGAGAACTTTGCGGCCTGTTTGAGAAAAGCTGTAAGTCGCTTCCCAATGCGCCGAGCCTGCCCGGTCGTCGGCGCGGACGTTAGTGAAGGTGAGAGTCAAATCCTTGCCGCGCGCGCACAACATTTGCCACATCGCTCCGGCTTGCGGGCCCTGAAGGCGCGTAAACACCGGGTCGGAAAAGAGGATGTCTGGATGGTAGCAGGCAATCATGCCTGCCGCGTCTCGCTTTTGGAAGCTGGTGTAGAAGGTGTGAATGAGTTGTTCGTTTGGATGCATGGTCTTTTAGAGTCTACGGACAATTTCACCGCGAAGGCGCGACCCCGCTAAAAGAAACGGGGCAGGCGGGCGCAAAGTTTTTTTCTTTATTTCTTCGCGTCTTCGCGGTAAGTTAAAACCCGCGCAACTTCTTCGGAATTATACGCAGGGCGACGGAATATGTTTGGGCAAAGCTTTCCGGCGTGGTATCAAGCCGGTCAATGCCATCCCGATATTTCTCCAGGTAGGCGGCGTGGGCGTCCGCCGGCGGCGCATTTGTATCCACCTGCGCTTCGCCGGTGAACACTACCACATTCTCACCCCGCGCACCGCCGTCAAAGTGCAGGGCCACCTTTGGGTTGTGGGCAATGTGCTTGAGGCGGTGGGTGGAAGGTTGAGTGTAAACCAGGAAGCTTTCTCCCCATTCATGGGGATCCCAGATGAACCAGACTGGGTTGGGCTGAGGCGTGCCATCCGCGCCAATTGTTGTCAGCCAGATGACTTGCTCGTCGTTCAGCCGCCGCAGAACACGAGCGCCGAAGTCGGTGTTGGGGTTGATGAGCATATTGCCTCGCAGTTGTTTGCTGCTATAGAAGTTAAGAAAATAGTTTGGACTCGGCGTCAACGGATATGCAACCGCTTCGCGTAAACGGATTCGCGGCCTGCTATCCGTTTATCCGTTGCGCGAAGCGTCCGTTGACACCAGACTCCACTCACCCGGCGGCAGGAGCAAACTCTCTTCAATCGCCTTGCGATTTGACACTGCTGCTAATTGCAAACATTCTGCCAGAAGAATAGTCGCCGTATCATATTGATCAAGGCGCTCATGCTGTGCATCCGTCAAGTTCCAGTCATAGCCAATGTTGCGATGGCGAATCATAACAGCCTGCAACTCTTTAGCAAGATCCTGCCACTGCGCTTCGGGAGCGTTATTTTTTGGAACGCGCAAGCCTCGCAAGGCTTTATTCAAATCGGCCAAATCCATCTCTTCACTCGCTTTCAAGGTAACCCGAATCAGTCCTATAAAGTATTCATTCGGGTCGCGGTCGCGGGCGCGGGCGAGGGCGTGGGCGAGGGCGTGGTTGCGGTCGCGGGCGAAGGCGAGGGCGAAGGCGAGGTCGCTGGCGCGGTCGCGGTCGAGGGCGAGGTCGAGGGCGAGGGCCCGGGCGTGAGCGAGGGCGCGGTCGAGGTCGAGGGCGAAGGCGCGGTCGAGGGCGAGGGCGAGGGCGTGGGCGAGGTCAAGGGCGAGGGCGCGGTCGAGGTCGAGGGCGCGGGCGCGGGCGAGGTCGAGGGCGAGGTCGCCAATTTCGGCAGTGGCGCGGGCTGACGCTCGCGCCACTGCCGGATGCCCGATCTCCTTGTAATCCAGTGCTTTATCTCCCGCCCACTTGATCATTTTGATCAGTTGCTTATCTTCGATAATCAGCCGGTCAATTGCCCCACGAAAGAGGCTGAAGAAAGCGTCGGCGTCGCTCAACATCCCCGCCGTCAGCAAAAACACCTCGCGCCAGCGGGGGTCGGTCAAATGATGATCGATCAGCCGGGCCAGCGCGCCTTTGGCGGCGTTGTCCACGATATAGCGAGCGGTGAAGTATTCCTGCAGGGTGAGGTGCGAGAAAGAATAAATATAGTGAGCGCGCTCGACGAAGATGCTGTGCTGGAGTTCGATGGCTTTGAGGATGGTTTCGCCGTCCGGCGCGCTCGATTCGCGGCCCTCTGCCGCCGGTAGCCGGGCCACAAAGCTTTCCACCCGCCGCGCCAGATCGTCTTGCCGGAAGAAAATTTCGCCCTTCTCAAAATACTCGGCGGCAATGTGGGCGAACAACTGCCTTTTGCGCCCCAGCGACAACGCCCGGTAAACGTCGTCGCGCTCGATAATACGCGAGGCATCCCACTTCTTCAACAAGGCTTCCAAAGCCTCTTCGTAAATTTCGTTCCGGCGGGGCGGGAAGGTGAGCGTATCCTCAAAGGCCAAACACAGCAGGGCCAGCAGGAGCGGGATTTGAGCCAGTTCACGCAAACCTCGATGCTCAGGCTTGTCTAGCTCAGTTAAAAACCTTTCCCCTTTGGACGGGCTGTCGGTAAACCATTTTCTGGCGAAGGTCTCGACCTGCGCCGGATCAAAATCGGCGATCTCCACGTCGGTGAAATCTTGAAAGGCGTAGTCGCTGGCGGCGATGCGGCAGGTGATCAGGTGTTTGTTCTTGGGATACTGTTTGACAAAATCGTTGAGGGCCATGGTCAGCCGGACGCGTCCCTCGTTCTCGGCCTTCACTTCATCCAGTCCATCAAACAACATCATTGCCCAGCCCTTGTTCAGCACGTGTTCGATGAACAGTCTGGCATCAGGGAAGGTGCAAATTTCAAATTGCCGCACGACGAAGGCCATTAAGCCCAGCCCGCTGTTCGACCATTCGTGAAGCGAGAGGAAGATCGGTATCTTCTCGATCTTGTTGTCGAGCGCCTGCAAGGTGAGGTAACTAAGCAAGGTCGTCTTGCCTGCGCCCGGTTTGCCTAGAATAAAGAGACGATCTTTTTCTTTGGCAAGTTGCAGGGCATTAAGCCGCGGTACATCATCGAACAAGGGTCGGTTTTCCTCGTGCGCCTTTTTCAATTGCTCAATATTGAACCGGCGCAGGGCAGTTGGTCTATCCAATATGTAGACGTCAGTGAAAATGCCTTCCAGCGAGACCGGCTCAGGCTTGCCCAGCACTCGCATCCTGGAGTGCTGTTCTTTCAGGCGGCTATGATATTGAGTGGCGGCGTGATTCCAGCGGAAGGAAGCCCACTCTTTTTTGGCCGCCCCCAAAGCTTTATCAACGATCTCCTTGCCGTATTTGTCCCACAGCCAGGCTACACCAAGTTCGAGAGTCATCGCAAACGCTCCTGTTGAAATGTCGTTGCTCGGCACGACATTTCCGGCTATACATGCAGGCTAACCTCTAGCCTCGTTGCAAAAACCGCTCTATCCGAGTACCAATAATCGCGTAGCGAAAGTTGTTTCCCTGCAAGGCCATAATTGCGCCGACGATGCCATAAGCGATGAAGAGGAAGCCAAAGACGAACATGGCGCCGAAAATGCAGAACGGAAATCCAGGGAAGAGAAAGAACAACCACTCCGGCGGTGAAGTACTCGGCCCAAATGTGTCCGAAGCAAATGGTATGGTGAACATCATGCCAAAGATAGAAAGCATATAACAGCCAAAACTAATGAATCCGCCCAGGATCATCACCAATTGATACGCCAGAGCCTGCAACGCCTGAAACCGGACGTAAGCCGACTTCTCTCTCTGGGTGGCCCAAATGATGATGGGGGCGATGATGCCCCAAAAGGGCAAAAGGACAGATATGTGGGAGAGCGCGGCCATGATCCGTTCGTCTTGAGTGGGGGAAGTTGGGGTTGAAGCGTTAACGGTCATTATAAATTCTCCTTGCTGTGCTTCAAATTGTACTCCACTTGGGTTTACTGATATTTCGCCAGTAGTTTGGCGCCTTGTGGCGTTGGCCGCCCACCAGAGGCTGAGCTACCGGCTCGCATGCAGAAAAAAGGCATCGCCCGCAAACTCAGCATAGGCCGCCTGCGCCTCAGGCGAAGAGTTGATGCGCCAGTCAGTCTCTTTATCAAGGTTGAACCAGGTCACGGCGCGGACGAGCGGATACTTGGAAGCAAGAGAGTTTTGGGCGTCGGCGATCCACTGCGCCTTGTCGCCGCCCATTTCGGTGGAGGCAAACTCGGCGATCATCACCGGCTTGCCGTGCGCCGCGGCCCAATCGGTGTAAGAGTCGGCAAATATTTCATCGAAGGACTGCCAGCGAGTTGACCGGTGGGCGGTTCCCCAGTTGTAGCCATCCATGCCCACCCAGTCCACGTAATCGTCGCCGGGGTAATAATTGTCGGGCCAGTTCCACGAGTCGGTCGGCACGCCGTGCAGGACGTTCGGGCTCCACACCCAGCTCACGTTGAGGGCCCCTTCGTCGGCAAACAGATCGTGAACGTGGCGATAGGCGGCGATGTAACGTTCCGGCCCGTCGGGCAGAGCCGGGTCGCCAAAGCCGCCTAGTCCGCCGCCGCCGTTCTTGGCCCCGCTCCAGGGCGACCAGTCGCCATTCATCTCGTGGGCGAATCGGAAAAAGACTGGAACGCCAAGATCGCGAAGCGCCCGCGCCCAGGCCCGCAGGCGGTCATCGCGTTGCCCGGCAAGCAGGTCATCTAACGATCCACGACGCGGTTCAAAAGTGATGAACGGGATGACTCCGGCCTCGACCAGTTGATGCATCCCTTCCATTTCAGGCTCCCAGAGCGCAACATACCACATGCCAATCGCCGGCAGGTGGCCGGTGAGCGATTGATAGTCGGCCAGTTGATCCGGCGCCGAACTCTCGCCGTTAAAATCAATCGTCACCCCGAGATAAGCCCCTTGCTCCGGAACCGGAACTTTGTTCACTTGAGTTGAGGAGAATGGCGCGAGCGTCAGGGTCGGTGGCGGATCCGGTTTGCGACCCGAAGCGACCCAGCCCGACAGCAATAACAGACCGGCGACTGCGATGAGCCGCCAGGCCTTAGAGCCTGTTTGGAAAATGCTCAAAGCCCGCGTCCTCGCGGGCGTTCCCACCCGCGAGGACGCGGTTGGGGAGCAATTATTAAACAGGCTCTTAGTTCGGTGAATCGTACTTCCTCCAGAGTTTCCTAATTGGAGATTGGAATTTGGAATTTGGAGTTTGAGATTTGGGATTTTACTTTTGATCTCCCTTTAGCAACTCCTCCGCCAGCGCATGATAAGCCTGCGCGCCAGCGGAGGAAGCGGCAAAGGCAGAGATGGGCACGCCGTATGAGGGCGCTTCGGCCAGGCGCACACTGCGCGGGACGATGCTTTTGAACACCTTGCCGGGGAAATGCTTGCGAACTTCGTCCACCACCTGCATTGAGAGGCTGGTGCGAGCGTCGAACATCGTCATCACCAAACCGCGAATGGACAGGCTGGTGTTGAGCGCCGAGCGCACCCGGCTGATGGTTTGGGCCAACTGGCCCAGCCCCTCCAACGCCAGATACTCGCACTGCACCGGAATGATCACCGCTTCGGCGGCGACGAGGCCGTTGACGGTGAGCAGGCTGAGCGAAGGCGGGCAGTCAATCAAAATATAGTCGTATTCCTTTTTCAGCGAGGCCAAATTTTGCTTGAGGCGCGTCTCGCGGCCAATCTCACTCACGAGTTCCACTTCAGCGCCGGAGAGGGCGGGCGTGGATGGCAGAAGCGCAATCTTGAGTTTGGCGTTGAAAAGAATCGTCTCGGCCGGCTTGGCTTCTTCCATCAACACTTCGTAGATGCTGACGCCCACTTTGCGCTTGTCAATGCCGAGGCACGAGGTGGCGTTGGCCTGCGGGTCGAGGTCCACCAGTAAAATGCGCTGGCCGAGTTGCGCCAGGTAGGCGCTGAGGTTGATGGCCGTCGTCGTCTTGCCAACGCCGCCTTTTTGGTTAACGAGGGTGTAAATGTGAGCCATAAGAATACACAATACCAAATACTCAATACTCAATATTCGATTTTCAGTATTGAGTATTGGGTATTGAGTCTTGTTTCGGCACTCCGTCAATGCCAACCCGCGTGATCGAGTCGCTGGCCAGGGCAACGGCGAAGCGGGCTGATTCTAACACGTTGCGCGTTTGCCAAAAGCGGACGAAGAACGAGGCGGCGAAGATGTCGCCGGCCCCGGTAGCATCCACTTCGGCGGGGGCGGGGGCTGGGACGTGGCGGCGGCTTCCCAGGTGAAAGACGGTCGCCCCGTTGGCGCCTTCGGTGACAACGAGCACGCTGGCGATCCCGGCCCAATGCTCGATCAAGGCCCAATCCCCCGACATATCTTCAAGGCTGAACACTGTGGCGGTCGCCGATTTCAACATGGACTCCGCCGCGCCCCATTCCGACTTCGACACATGCCCCGCCGCGTCCCACTGCCGCATCCAGCCCTGCGGCGTGAGGCCGACAAGGGATGAGGGGAAACGGTTGACGAGTCCAGGATCGACTTCGCGGGCGATGGGCGCCAGGTGAACGATGGGCGCTTCCCGCCACTCGACAGGGATGGTGCTGAACGTCAGCGGCTCGGCCTGAGCGTGCAGAATTTGCGTTCGACCCTTTGGACCGTACTTGTTCTCGAATGTGGTGCTGTTATTTGAAGAGATGCAGTGCAGAAGGATGTGGTCAAGGCCGTCAAGCACAGCGCCCGGCGCGGCGGCGCTGACAATGCCAGCGCGCAGGCCGAGAGCATGAGCGGTGAGCGACGCGTAAGCTACCGTGCCGCCGAGGCGAATGCCAGTCGGCGTAATATCCTGGGCGAGGTGGCCGATGGCGAGATAGTCAATCATGGAATTCACAAGGCACAATTCTCAATTCACAAGTTGATACTACTTATGCATTGTGCATTGTGAATTGAGAATTGTCAGGCTCGGTAGAAGCCGCGCCACAGTGGCCGCACTTCTTCAATGGTGATAAAGGCCGACTCGTCCACGCCGCGGACCAGGTCTTGCACATGATCTACGTCCTTGCGGCGAACAGTGATGAGGATGACGTTGACTGAACCATCCTTGCCCCGGCCCGACATTTCGGTGACGGCATAGCCGCCAGCCCGCAAGGCGTTGGCAATCGCCTGGCCTTTCGTTGAGGAGATGATACGCATTTGGCCGAAGCCGAGCGCCATCCGTTCTTCAATCGTCATGCCCACGATAACGCCGGCGGCAAAGCCAGCCGCGTAGCCAATGATGTTCAGCACATTGTCAAGCTGGCTGAGCACCCGGCCAATGGCAATGACGAAGATGGTGGCCTGGGCAAAGCCAATGAGACCCGCCACAAACTTGCGCCCGCGCATCATGAACAGCACGCGCAAAGTGTCGAGCGTCATGTCGGCGACGCGTAAAGCAAAAATGAGTAGGGCAGAAAGAATAGCGTCCACTATCAACTTTGAACCTTCGCTCCCGCCTTCATCGCCGGAACGTACATTTGGTTGGTGTAGTCTTTGAGCATGCGCCGGGTGCTGAACACCGGAGCCAGGGTCGCAATGCACTCTTTCATTTTGTGAATCCAGTCGCGGGGCAGGTCTCTCTCGTCGCGCTTGTAAAAGAGCGGCGCAATTTCCTTTTCGAGCAGGCTGAAGAGCGATTCAGTGTCGGCGGCATCCTGAGCTTCTTCGTCGGGCAGGGTCGTTTCGCCGCCGATGGCCCAGCCGTTCTCGCCGTTGTAGCCCTCGGGCCACCAACCGTCCAGGATACTACAGTTGAGCACCCCGTTGATGGCCGCCTTCTGGCCGCTGGTGCCAGAGGCCTCGTGTGGGCGGCGCGGGGTGTTGAGCCACACATCCACGCCCTGGATCAGGTGGCGGGCAATGTTCTGGTCGTAGTCTTCGATGAACATGAGCCGCCCGCCGAAATCGGCGCGCTTGATGTTGCGATACAAATCCTGAATCACGCGCTTGCCCGGATCGTCGGCCGGGTGGGCCTTGCCGGCAAAGACAAACTGCACCGGCATGTCTTCTCTGTTCATCAACTTGAGCAGGCGGTTCATGTCGCGGAACAGCAGACCGGCGCGCTTGTAAGTGGCGAAGCGGCGGGCAAAGCCGATGGTGAGCACGTTGGGATCCATGAGCGCTCCGGCGGCGATGATTTGCACCGGATGGATGCGGGTGGTGAGCCACTGTTCGCGGGCGCGGCTGGTCATGAAAATTTGGAGCCGCCGTTTGAGGTGGCGGTGGACGTTCCACAAATCCTCGTCGGGGATGGAGAGCAGGCTGTCCCACGTTTCCGGGTCGTCAAGTTGATCGTACCAGTCGGGGCCAAGACTGCGATCGAACAACAACCTCATGCGGCGGGCCAGCCAACTGCCGGTGTGGATGCCGTTGGTGATCGAGGCGATGGGCACTTCAGTCTCTGGCGCGCCGGGCCACAGGTGACGCCACATCTCGCGGCTCACTTTGCCATGCAGTTCGCTCACGGCATTGCGCCGTTCGCTAAACTGCAGGGCCAGGGTGGGCATGGAAAACGTCGGCCCCCACTGTTGATCGAGTTTGGCCAGGGCCATGAACGAGTCGCGGTCGAGTCCCATGCGATCCCAGTAGTGCGGAAAATATTTTTCCATCAGCCACAGCGGGAAAGTTTCGTTGCCAGCCGGGACGGGCGTGTGGGTGGTGAAGACCGTGCCGGCGCGCACTTCGCGGGCCGCGTCTTCAAACGCCACGCCGGTTTGCACTAGCTCGGCAATGCGTTCGAGGATGATGAAGGCCGAGTGGCCTTCGTTCATGTGCCACACTTTGGGGTTGATATTCATGGCCCGCAGGGCGCGCACGCCGCCGATGCCCAGCACGATTTCTTGCGTAATGCGCACATCAAGATCGCTGGAATAGAGCCGGGCGGTGAGATCGCGGTCGGCGGGCGAATTGGAGTCGAGGCTGGTGTCCATCAAGAGCAAGGGGATGCGGCCAACCCGAATTTCCCAAACCCGGATGCTGACCAGACGCCCCGGCAGCTCAACCGTGACGATGACATCTTCGCCGTCCGGCGTTTGGGCCGGTTTGATCGGCAGGTCGGCCACATCCAGGTTTGCCCAGAAGGCTTCCTGCCAGCCGTCTTCGGAGATGTGCTGGCGGAAGTAGCCTTGCTGATAGATGAAACCCACCCCCACAAACGGCAGGCCGATGTCGGAGGCTTCTTTGGAATGATCGCCCGACAGCACCCCGAGGCCGCCGGCGTAGATAGGCAGGCTTTCGTGCAAACCAAACTCCATCGAAAGGTAAGCGACGACTTCGTTTTTGAGTTCCGGGAAAGAAGTGGCGAACCAGGTATCTTGCTTGCTGAGGTAAGCGTCGAAGTGGGTGATGATTCTATCGTAGGCTTCGAGGTAGTTGATGTCGGTCAGGGCGGCGTTTAGATTTTTGCGTTCAACTTTGCGGAGCAGTTTGACCGGGTTGTGGTTGACGCGATGCCATAGTTGTTCATCCAGTTTGGAGAACAACCTCATTGCCGACGGATTCCAAGTCCACCAGACGTTGTAGGCCAGGTCGGCCAGGCGCCGGATGCGGCGCGGCAAGTTGAGGTTGGAGATGGCGGTGGCCGGAATGAGGTGTGGTTGGTTGAGCATTGAGAACTCTCCTGATTGATAAGAATAAGAGCAAGCAAAGCGGCGACTGTAAGCGGTCGCCGCACTTGAATTTTACTATATCATGCCTGCCGGTTGTAATTTGGAGGCAAAGTTGTATAGTTTTGACAGGGAATCGCACGGAAATTGCAAGAGCACTGGTACAATCCCCTTATCCTCTGTCCGGAGCCAACTTCATGACTGCCATCCCTCTTTCATATTTTGCCGAACGCGCCGACTCACTGGTTGAGATGTTGCGCCATTACATCGCCGTCGAATCCCCTTCCACCGATAAAGCCGCCGTGGACAAGATGGGCCTGGCGGTGGCCGACGAACTGCGCTCACTGGGGGCGGCGGTGGAAGTTGACGATCAGATGTCCACCGGTGACCACATCATCGGGCGCTTCGGCGGCGGGGCAGGGGATCAAAAAGCCATCGTTATCATGTGCCATCTCGACACCGTGCATGACATTGGCGCGGTCAAGGCCAACCCAATTCGTATCGAAAACGGGAAACTATTCGGGCCGGGGGCGGTTGATATGAAGGGCAGTCTGGCCCAAGTGCTGGCCGCCCTGCGCGCTTTGATCGAGAACGGCAAAATGCCAGCGCGGCCCATCATTACCTTATTTACTTCGGATGAAGAGGTTGGCTCGAACTCGTCGCGAGCCTTGATCGAGAGTCTGGGCGCTCAGGCCGGGCTGGTGTTATGTATGGAACCCGCCTTGCAAGACGGGTCGCTGAAAACGTGGCGCAAGGGCATTGGCGGCTACAACATCGTCATTCGAGGCCGCTCCACCCACGCCGGAGCCGATCACGAAAACGGCGTGAACGCAATCGAAGAGATGGCCCGCCAGGTGCTGGCTCTGCAGAGGCTCACCGATTACGCCAATGGCACGACGGTGAATGTGGGCGTGATTCGGGGCGGCACCCGCTCGAACGTGGTCCCCGCCGAGTGCTTGATTGAAGTGGATTTGCGGGTGATGACGCCAGCCGATGCCGATGCCGTTTGCCGGGCTATCGAGTCGCTCAGGCCGGTGAACGCCAGAGCGTCACTGACAATCACCGGCGGGATGAACCGTCCGCCAATGCCACGCACCGAGTTGATTGCCGTCACGTTTGCCACCGCCCGGCGCATCGCCGCCGAACTGGGCCTGACGATTGGCGAGGGCGGCACGGGCGGCGGCTCGGATGCGAACTTTGTTGCGCCGCTTGGCGTGCCGGTGCTGGATGGGCTGGGGCCGCTAGGCAACGGCGCGCATTCGGAGCGCGAGCATCTGGTGATCAAGAGCCTGCCGGAGCGAACGGCGCTGTTGGCCGGGATTTTGAGCGAGTGGCCGTGAACCCATCCGCGACCCCTCCCCTGAAACGTGCGCTTCGTTTCAGGGGAGGGGAGTCTGAAGAAGTGTAGTAAAATCTCCAGCGGGCCAGTGGTGAAATGGCAGACACTGGGGACTTTAACAAAATGAGCACCTGGAGCGAAATCTCCAGGTGAATGGAGTCAAAGTCGGCGAAACCCGTTTGCGGCAACGCCGAGCGAAGCTACTTTGATTTCTTGTTCTTGCCACGATAAGTCGTGGTGAGAGCATGACAGTTGGGACAGAGCAGAGTCAGGTTATCCAAAGAGTTGTCCTGAGGATTGCCGTTTTTATGCTCTAGTTCCAGAGGAATCGGTTCACCTTTCCAAAGGGTCAATCCACAGCTATAGCATTTGTGCTCAAAGATACCTGCTTTGAGAAGCCGAAGCTTTAGCTTGTAGGTCTGAATAGAGCGTTTGTTGTTCAAGTAATCCTGAACTGGCAGTTGAGGGCCGCGAACAACACCTTTATTCCAGGCTTGACCCGCCCAGTGGGAAGTATCCAGACCCAGTTCTTTGATCCGTCGTTTAAGTGTCGCGTAATTTCCACCTGCTTCCTTGAGTCCTAACAGGTTTAACACTTGACGGTGCGAACGCGCTTGACGAACAGCATCAATGAATTGCGCATCTGTATATTTTCTCCTCCGAGCCATACTCCTCCAAAGCAGAACGTGTAGAGACTAGACGGCTCCTACCTGACTGGCATTGAGCTAAAAGGTAAAGGCATAGTCCAGACCACAAACTACTTAATTATTTTGTAGGTAGCGAAAGCTATAGTGGTAAGAAAATCCTCTGCTCGAAAGAGCGTGTGGGTTCGACTCCCACCTGGCCCACCTGTAAAGGATGAAGGCAGAAGGATGAACATGGCGCAAGCTCATCCTTCATAATTCGTCCTTCATCTTTATTATTTCAGCGCCTTCTGCAAATCCTCAAAGCTCGTCAGCCACGACATCGTATCCAAAAAATCTTTGATCGATGAACTGCGGTCGCGAAGCTGGCGCACTGCCGGGCCGACCGGGTCTTGGCCGCCGGCGCCGGGGCCGACGTTGTAGGCGCCGTAAAACGCAAAATACGCCTGGTTGAGCTTGCGAATTCTGTAGCCACGATCCCAAAACACCTGCCGCCGCGCTTCCATATAAGCTTCGGCTTCTTCAAGCCTGCCCGCCGCCAACAATTCGTCTACCTTGACGCGCGTCTCATGCATCTGCAAATTAAAGTCGAAAGCATTGGGATCAGGAGTCGGGGCGGGTGCTGACGCAAGTGTCGGGGCAACCGTTGGGGCCGGGGGCGGCGGGACTCGTTCGGGGTAATAGCGGGCGATCACCTTCCGGCCGATCTCCTGCCCGGCCAGCGTCGCCGCCACTTCGTTCATTGTCCGCAGTTCGGGCGAGCCTTCGTAGCTGACGCCCAACGGGCGCAGGGTGAGGTAGTTGTGCGTCCACTCGTGCGCCCCAACTTCGGCCACGTAATTCAGGTTCGACGTTTCGTAGATCATCGTCGGGTAGGTGCCCAGACCGCCCAGCGGAACCACCAGGGCCGAAACGTTCAAGTCCGCCTCAATTCTGTCTTCGAGTTTCGCTTCGTCTTCAGCGGTGAGACCTGGCTCGAGGTTGGCATACGACTTCAACTCGATCCGGTCGCGGGGCGAGACGACGAGGAAGCCGGGGAGGGCGGTGATATGGAATGAGACTGGGGGGACGATTTGGCCGCCGACGGCGAACCCTTCATCGGCCAGCACCGCCGCGATTTGCTCCTGAAGAATGGCTTCGGCAATCGGTTGAATTTCAGCCAGGCGCCCCCGAACATCGGCCAACCTTGTTTTGAGATCGGCGCTAGCCGCTACCGGATCGGTTTGATCCGGGTCGGCGAAGAGGCTGTCAATATCCCGATTGAGCTTGAGGCTTTGGTCGAGCAGATCAAAATAGTCCAGCACAATTTGCTTTCTCTGGCTGGTTGCGAGGTAACTTTGCTCAGTCGTGAGCGTCTGCGCCACTTTGAGGCCAAGCGCGTTTAGCGTCCAACCGACGAAGTCGAATTGCAGCGCCCCTACCCGAACCGAGACCTGGGAGTTGGTATCTGTCAGCGCCGGCAAATCACGAGCCAGGAGAAAAATGAGGATCGTGAAGATGAAGGCGCGGCGATAGGCGCGGGAGAAGGCGTGGAAGAAGTTGGGCATATCAAGAGTATAATCCCTGCCATGAAATTTCTCGTCACCGGCGGCGCGGGGTTCCTCGGCTCGGCGCTGGCCAACCGGCTGGTGAACGACGGCCACGAGGTACACGTCATTGACGATCTCTCGGCAGGCGACCCGGCCCGGCTCGATTCCAAAGTGCTGTTCACGCGCGGCGATGTGAATGACCGCCCCAAGCTGTGGACGCTTCTGCAGGAAGTGCGGTGTGTCTATCATCTGGCGGCCCGAGTCTCGGTGGCCGAGTCGGTGCTTTACCCGCGCGAGTACAACGCCACCAATGTTGGCGGGGCAGTGAGCGTAATGGAAGCCATGCGCGACGTGGGCGTGCGGCGGGTGGTCCTAGCCTCTTCGGGCGCGGTCTATGGCGAAAATGCAATCCAGCCGCTTCACGAAAACCTTGCCCCCGATCCGTCGTCGCCTTACGCTGTGAGCAAACTGGCCGCCGAGTATTACGTTCGCACTATCGGCAAGTTGTGGGGCATTGAAACCGTCATCCTGCGCGTGTTCAACGCTTATGGCCCCGGCCAACCCTTGCCCGCCGCTCACCCCCCCGTCATCCCCCGCTTTCTCAAACGCGCCCTTGGCGGCGGCTCGGTGGTGCTGGCCGGTGATGGCAGCCAGACTCGCGATTACGTGTATGTGGCTGATGTGGTCAACGCCCTGGTGGCGGCGGCCTTCACTGACGGCATTGACCGGCAAGTGATTAACGTCGGCAGTGGCGAAGAGACCAGCGGCCACGATCTGGTCAAAGCCATCAGCGCCTTATTGGGCAAACCGGTGGATGTTGTCTACAACCCACTCGAAAGCGGCGGTGTCTCGCGTATGCGGGCCGACCTGACGCAAGCCGAGGCTCTGCTGAGTTACCGCCCGCGCGTTTCACTGGCTGAGGGCCTGCGCCACATGGTCGAGCGGGACCCCAGATTTCGGGCGCCTGCCCCAACTCCGCCACAAAACTGAAACCGGCCTGTCACCCCCCCCACTAGCGCAATATTTCAACTCAAATACAATAGTCAGCATATTACGATGCTCTCACCGGGTTGCAAATCCAGCGGTGGATTTGTAATCCGCCGCGAGCGAAGGCGGCGCTTTCGTGCTCTGCCAGGTAGTTGCATTACTGTCGCCAGCGGCAGGTGCAGTGACTAAACACCTTTTCTGTGAGGAGGCTTTAATGAAAGCAAAAACTTTACTGGTGGCGATTGGACTGGTCCTGTTGGGCTTGATTCTTTTTTCACCTGCCCAACACGGCGTGGCCCGGGCCCAAACGGCGGCGACCCCCACCGCCACCCCGGTGGCGGCCGTCCCTGGAACCATCACTTACACCATTGAACTCGGCGACACCTGGGTAACCATCTCCAAGAAATTCGGCGTGAGCGCCTCGCGGCTGATTGACCTCAACGGCCTGCGCACCCGGCCCGACCTGATCTTTGTCGGCGAAGTCATCCGCATCCCCATCACGCTGGGCACAACGCCGAGCCTGGTCAGCCCATTCATTTACACGGTACAACCGGGCGAAACGATGCAGGACATTATCAACAAGCTCTACATCGACAAGACGGCGCTCCTGCAAGCGAACCGTTTCAAGTCCAAGGCCGTGGTCACGACAAGCCAGAAACTATTCATCCCGCCCGGGCCGCATCGCTATGTCGTGCAAAAAGGCGACACGATCTTCTCTATCGCCACTCTGTTCAGCACCACGGTCAATAAGCTTCTGCAGTTCAACCCGCATTTGGGTGATGGCGGCCGCCTCTTCCCCGGCAACAATGTTTTTGTGTCCATTGCTTACGACTCGCCTTTCATCCCGGCCAACATCCCTGGCGTGGTCACCGCCACCCCGGCCACCCCTACTACCGGCACCAGCACGGCAGGTGAAGGCTTTGGCGGCGGCGGCGAGGGCACGACCGACGGCGCGTTCAGCGACAATCCCAACGCCAATGTCATCACCACGGTCAAGACCATCACCATGCCCGGCAACGTGGTCAAGCTCAACCAGCCGCTCAAGATTCGCTGGATCGCTCACGTTCGCAGCCGGCTCGACCCGGCAGTCCCCAATCAGGGCATCATGACTCTCGTCGTCGAGTTCGAGGGTGGCAATGGCGCCTATACGCTGGAGCAGTTGGTCAACGGGATACGGAAGTCCATCCCGCTCACCGGCATCTACGTCAAGCCCGATGGCAGTGAGAAGTGGAACGATATTGAATTTGAAGTGACAGGTGAGTGCGGCTCCATTGCCGCTGGCGACATCGTCTTTGCTTCAGGCGACGCTGCCTACATCAACCGCTACGAGTTCCAGGTTGACTGCCTGAAGAAGTAAAGTCGTCTTTACCCCCTCCTGGCCTTCCCCATCGGTGTTTTCGCCGATGGGGAAGGCCAGTGGGTCACAACACCTGCACATCATGCGCCCCGCTCTCGCTCTTGCCGGCGGAGGTAATGCGCATGAACTCGGCGTTCTGCCATAATTCGGCGATCGTCTTCGCCCCGGCATAACTCAGCCCGGAACGCAAGCCGCCAACCAGTTGATGCAAAATGTCGTTGACCGGCCCCCGGAAAGGGACAACCGCCTCCACGCCCTCCGGCACCACTCGCTCCCAATCTTCGGGATCAACCTCGCGGCCCAGTTCGACTTCGCGTCGCTCAATATTGGCCATGAGCGAAGCCATGCCGCGCACCACTTTGAAGCGGCGCCCATCGCGCACGACGGGCGCCCCGGGGCTTTCGTCCGTTCCGGCCAGTAAACTGCCGATCATAGCTGTGCTGGCGCCGGCGGCCAGCGCCTTAGTCAAATCACCCGCTTTCCGGATGCCGCCGTCGGCGATGACGGGCACATTTAACGCCTGCCCGGCCTCGGCGCAATCGGCAATGGCCGTAAGTTGCGGCACGCCAAAGCCGGTGACGAGCCGGGTGATGCAGATCGATCCCGCCCCCACGCCCACCTTCACCGCGTCAGCCCCGGCTTCGACCAAATCCTTGACGCCCTCGACGGTGGCCACGTTGCCGCCCACCACATCCACCCTGGGAAATCGCCCCTTCAATTTTCGCACCATGTTGATGGCGCTATCAGAATGGCCGTGAGCAATGTCTACGACCAGGGCATCAGCGCCGGCGTTCACGCAGGCCGCCGCCCGCTCCAAATCCGACTCCTTCACCCCCACTGCCGCCGCCACCCGCAGGCGGCCCTTCTCGTCTTTGGTGGCGTCCGGCGAGTTTTCTGTCTTCACAATATCCTGAGAAGTGATCAGGCCCAGCAGATGTCCGCCGTTGTCCACCACTGGCAATTTTTCGAGCCGGTGGGTGTGCAATAGAGACCGGGCATCTTCGAGCGAGGCGCCCGCTCCGACGGTGATCAGTTTTTCGCGCGGTGTCATCACGCCGCTCACCGGGCAATTGTCATCTTGCACAAACAACAGGTCGCGCGTTGACACCAGGCCAATCAACTCGCCATTCTTGCCCAGCACCATCAACCCGCCGATGCCGCGTGTTTCCATTTCGGTTCGGGCCTCTTTCACCGTCGCGTCATTGGGCAAGCTGTAAGGATGATCCACCATGAAGCTCTCGGCGCGTTTGACGCGTTCCACCTCGGCGGCCTGGCGCTCAACCGTCATAAAGCGGTGGATGACGCCCAGGCCGCCGGAACGGGCCATGGCAATCGCCATCGGCCCCTCGGTCACGGTGTCCATGTTGGAAGAGATGATGGGGATGGCCACTTCGATGCGGCGGGTGAAACACGAGCGCGTATTCACGGCCTGCCGCGAGGCCACCGTGGAGCGGCGCGGCGCGAGCAAAACATCGTCAAACGTCAGAGCAGTGTCGGGGCGAAGTTTCATGATGGGCTTCCTCAGGAGACACAAAATTTGCAACAGCACGACGATAGACGAATGACGGCAGACGACAGCTTCGTCCATCGTCTTTCGTCCGTCGTCTGGCAAGATCGTACCACACCCCATGCTACAATCTGCCATGTGCCGCGCCTGCCCCGATCCTTTTTCGCCCGCCCCACCCTGGTCGTCGCCCGCGAACTGCTGGGCCAACGGCTGGTCAAAGTTGAACGTGGCCGAAGACTTTCCGGCCTCATCGCCGAAGTCGAGGCCTACATTGGTGAAGAAGACCTGGCTTGCCACGCGCGCGCCGGGCGCACCTCACGCACCGAAGTAATGTACTGGCATCCCGGCCATCTCTACGTCTATTTCACTTACGGCATGCACTGGATGATGAACGTCGTCACCGAACGCAACGGCTACCCGGCGGCGGTGTTATTACGCGGGATCGCGGCGACGGAAGGCGCGGCGGCCATGCGGCGGCGGCGAGGGCGAGCCGATCATCTCACCGACGGCCCGGCCAAAATTGCGCAGGCGCTTGGCATTGACAAGCGATGGAACGGGGCCGACTTGTGCGCCCGCGACTCAGACATTTTCGTCGAAGAAGCCGACGCCGTCCCCGACTCGGACGTGGCAACCGCCCCCCGCGTGGGCCTCGGCTCCACCCCCGAACCCTGGTTGAGCCAGCCCTGGAATTTTTCGGTTCACGTGTCATGCCCGTTCCCGCCTAAAACGCGCGGCGCGAAGCGTGACACACCGCCGT
>CAYSIV010000014.1:22060-37259 GCA_964431175.1 uncultured Anaerolineales bacterium | reverse complement strand
GGCGAAGCCGTGGCCGATCCGGACGTGCTCAACCGCCGGCCGCTGGCGATCAAAGTCTCAAACTTCCCGGCCTGCGTCCGCCCGCAGTCCGGCCTGTCACTGGCCGATCTGGTCTTTGAGCATTATGCCGAAGGCGGCACCACACGCTTCACCGCCATCTTCTACGGCCACGACGCGCCCAAAGTTGGCTCGGTGCGCTCGGCCCGCCTCATCGATCTCGAAATCCCGGCTATGTACTCATCGCTCTTCGCCTTCTCCGGCGCGAGCGACGGCGTGCTCAAGCGCCTCAAAGAGGCCGACTTCAAAGACTGGATCATCTCGCCCGAATTTGAGCCGGGCCACCACGCCTTCTACCGCGTGCCAAAAGAAACTCTGCCCGCCGATTGCCAACTGCTCGAACACACCCTCTTCACCAGCACCGATAGTTTATGGGCCGACGCCACCGCCAAAGGCATCAACACCCGCCCGGCGCTCACCGGCATAGCCTTCAACGCCGAGCCGCCTCCGGGCGGCCAGCCGGCCAAGACTCTCTCGCTGGCCTACACCACCGCTTACGTCCGCTGGAGCTACAGCCCCGAGGCCGGGCGCTACTTCCGTTACGTGGGCGGCTTCAGCCACATGGACGCCCTCACCGATCAGCAACTCACCGCCGCCAACGTCGTCGTCCTCTTCGCCCACCACCAAACTACCGACATTCTCGAAGACAAAGTGGGCTACAACCCGCGCACCGGCCAGGGCGGCAACTACTCGCTGGAAATTCAACTCTGGGGAACCGGCCCCGCGCTTGTGTATCGCAACGGGCAGGTGTATTCCGTCACCTGGCTTCGGCAGGATCGTTTCGGCGTGATCGGCCTTGTTGACTCTAACGGCGGACTCTTCCCCCTCAAGCCCGGCCCCACCTGGTTCCAACTCGTCAACCTGGACTCGCCCCTCACCCAGCCCGAAGCCGACTCGTGGAGCCTGGCCCCCACCCGGCCCACGCCCGTGCCGTGATAGAATCTGCGGCGCATAAATTAACACGAAGACGCGAAGGCACAAAGGTACCAAGAAAAATCTTTGCAACTGCTCACAGGGTAGCATCCTGAGCGGAGTTCCGCATGCACTTGCGGAACGCAGTCGAAGGATGCGGCTCTCGCGAGTGAACTGCATCCTTCGACTGCGCGGCAGAACATCACTGCCGCTTCGCTCAGGATGCCTGTCTCACAAAAGTTGTGAGCGTTACAAGTCTCTTAGTGTCTTAGAGACTTCGTGCCTTAGTTAGAAGGAATGTTATGCCCACTCGCTTGCTGATTGCTTTTCTGCTGATCACTTTGACTCTCGTTGCCTGTAGCGGCGGAGCGCAGGTTCAGCCGACTCCGTCGGAATTGCCTGTTGTCGGTGTCACCCTCATCGTGCCAACTGCCAGCGTCAACCTCTCAACCACCCAGCCACCCAACAATCCAACCACCCAACCAACATCTGCGCCCGAAACCGTGATCGGCCCCGAAACTTACCCGGCCGGCATCAACCCCCTCACCGGCCTCCCCGTCGATCCAGCCGCTCTCAATCGCCGACCACTGGCCATCAAAATCTCCAACTTCCCGCGCTACGTCCGCCCACAGTTTGGCCTGTCGCTGGCCGACATTGTCTTCGAGCATTACGCCGAAGGCGGCACCACGCGTTTTACCGCAATCTTTCTTGGCAACGACGCTGACAAAATTGGCCCCATCCGTTCGGCCCGCCTCATTGACACCGTCATTCCCGAAATGTTTGGCGCAACCCTGGTGGCCTCCGGCAGTTCGGCAGGTGTGATTCACCGGTTGGGTTTCAAGGACTGGTTCAACACCATCATCGCCGAAGCGAGCGGCTATCAATGCCCCCCGCTCTGCCACGAGAGCGAAGACACCAACTCGCTCTACGCTGGCACCGCCGCCCTGCATCAAGCCTTGCAAACGAAGGGGCTGGACGTGCCTCAGCCGTTTCGCGGCGTGGCCTATTTCAACACCCCGCCCGCTGGCGGCCTGCCAGTGAACTCACTGCGAGCCGAGTTCAGCGGCGAGGCCTTTGCCGAGTGGCACTACAGCAGTTCGACCGGCCGTTACGAACGCTGGGAAGATTCATCGCCGCCGCCTGCCACCGACACGGCGGGAACCCCGATTGTTCAAGCGCCGATCGCCGCGCCTCATCCTGATGCAATTACCAATCAACCCATCACGGCTAATAATGTTGTCGTCCTCTTCGTCAACCATGTCGTGGATTTCAGCATCCCCGAAGACTTTGACACCGACGGCTTCACCGGCCACTTCAGCACCGAGGTGCAATTGTGGGGCAGTAACCCGGCCTGGCTTCTGCGCGATGGTCGGGCCTACCAGTTGACGTGGATTCGCCAGGACAAAGGCATGGTCGGCCTCGTCGATTCGTCCAACACTATTGTGCCGCTCAAGCCGGGCAACACTTGGTACGAAGTCGTGGGCCTGACGAGCGAAACTCTCACCGACGGCGGGAGTTGGCTGGTGCGTCACCGGTCGCCAAAGGACAAAGGCGAAATCCCCGGCGTGCCCACACCGACGCCCACACTTGAGGGCGCGACGCCTGAGATTCCAACAGAAACGCCGACCCCATGAGAATTCAGGAGCCAGAATATAGAAGACAGAATTCTGGCTCCTGACTCCTGACTTCTGGATACTAGCCGTATTGCCGTCTCCCGTATACAATCAGTCTCATGACGTTCAACGAGTTAATGGGCGCTAAGGAATTCACCCGCTGGCAGAGCGAACAACAGCGGGCGCTCATCGAGGCCCAACAACAAATGGCGGCCACGGTGGGGGCCACTCTCGAACTGCCTCAGGTCGCCGCCCGTGTTCTCGATCTGGCCGTCAGATTCATTCCCTGCGACACCGCCACCCTGTTTCTGCGCTACGGCGACGAGATGCGGGTGGGCGCTGTCTACGGTTTCCCCGCCGAGATGGTTGGCATGGAATTGAACCTCGGCGGGCCGTTGCTCGACGAAATGCTCACCACCCGCGCCCCGGTGTGGCTGGCCGATGCCCAGACGCCCGACAGTCACTTCGTCCGCACGCCGCATTCGGAACACATTCGCGGCTGGCTGGCCGCGCCGCTGGTCATCGGCGAACGCATCACCGGGCAAATCTCGCTGGACTCGAACGACGTTGATCGCTACGGACCGGAAGACGCCCACCTGCTTGGCTTGCTGGCCCGGCAAGCGGCGCTGGGTCTTGAGAACGCCCAACTTTACGCCGAAGCCACCCGCCGTTTGCAGCACATGGCCATCCTCAACGAGATCGCCAGCGCCGTCGTTTCCACGCCGGACTTTGACGAAGCAGTGCGCCGGTTGGTGTTCGCCGTCAAACAATCGCTCAACTACGAAATTCTCAATTTACACATCCGGAAAAATGGAACCGGGGACTGGACGCTCCACGCCTCACAAGTCGACTCGCCGGGGCGGCCGCCGCTCACCTGGGAAGAAGGGGTTGCCCCCAAAGCGGCGGCTCTGGGCCGCCCGGTGAAAGTGGATGACAGTTCCCCACGAGAGGCGGCCAACCCCTCCGAAGTCCGGTCGCAGTTGTGCGTGCCCGTCCGCAGCGACGAGCAGGTGATCGGTTTGATCGATGCTCAAAGTTATCGCCCGGCCGCGTTCACCAACGACGATGTTCATGTGTTGAGCATTGTGGCCGGGCAGTTGGCCGGGGCGCTCCAAAATGCGCGCCTGTACGCCGCCGAGCGCCGCCGCACCGAGGAGCTTCAAGCCCTGCTCGACGTGGCCGAGACGATCTCGTCGTCGCTCAACCTGCCGGAGATGCTCAAGACTGCCGCCCTGCGCGCCGCGCAGGTCTGCCGGGTGGACACCTGCCTGGTTCTGCTGGTGACCGACGACCGCGAACACTTCCGGCTGGCTGGCAATGCTCTGGCCGTTGAACCCGGGCCGCCGCCCGATTGGAAAGCTTTGGGTGAAGTGTTGAAGCAAAACACACTGCAAGATTTTCCCCGAACCAATCAGGCTTTGCTGGCTGGCCGACCGGTGGTGATTGATGCCAACGATCAGGCCGGGCCGCTTACCCGCTTCCTGGCCGCGAACTTGCGTTTGAGCCGCCTGCTTCTGGCGCCACTGCGTATTTCTGATCGCTCGGTCGGTATCATGATGCTGGGCAACTACGAAGAGCGGCCTCGGTTCGACGAGCGGCAGATCAATTTGGCGGCGGCCATTGGCTTGCAGTTGGGCGTGGCGGTTGAGAATGCTCACCTGTACGCCCGAAGCCGCGAGACCGTGCGCGATCTCTCCGCGAGCATTTCGCAATTGCGGCAGACTCAGGCCCAGCTCATCCAGTCGGCCAAGCTGGCGGCGGTGGGTCAACTGGCGGCGGGCGTGGCCCACGAGATCAACAACCCGCTCACCACCGTCTCCGGCTTCAGCGAGTTGATTTTGCGCGACCTGCCTAAAGACAGCCCCATCCGCGAAGACTTGGTGTTGATTCTGCGCGAGGGCCAGCGGGCGCGCAATGTCGTCCGCCGCCTGCTCGACTTTGCCCGCCAGTCCGAGCCGCATCGCGACCCAAGCGACTTGAACGAAGCGGTGGCCGAAACGGTGATGCTCATGAGCCACAGCGCCAGCAATCTGGGGATCATGATCGCCGAAACTTACGACCCGGATTTGCCCTGGGCGATGCTCGATGCGAATCAGTTCAAGCAAGTTGTGCTAAATTTGCTCAACAATGCGGTGCAAGCCATGCCCAAAGGCGGCCAACTCACCGTGAGCACCGGCGCCGAGGTGCGGGATCAGGTTCAGGGGGTGTGGTTCAAGGTGGCCGATACCGGCCAGGGCATTCCGGCCCAAAATCTGGAGCGCATCTTCGAGCCGTTCTTCACCACCAAGCCGCCGGGCGTGGGCACCGGCCTGGGGCTGGCGGTGAGTTACGGCATTGTGAACGAGCACGGCGGCAAGATCGAAGTGGAAAGCGCGGTGGGCAAAGGCACGACGTTTACAGTGTGGATACCGTGCAATTGTTAGACCAGAAAAATGTAACCACAGACTACACGGATTACACTGATTTGGGATCTCATAGCGCGGCTCGCTTCGCGTGCCGCAACCAAAAACGATCCACGACGCGAAGCGCACGAAGTTTCACAAAGGATTCTTCGTTTCGTGTTCCTTCGTGTGACTTCGTGGATCAAAATCTTCGCGGTCGGCGTTGTTGTTGCGGAGTAATACTATAATCCGTGAAATCTGTGTAATCCGTGGTTAAGCCTTTTTATGCCAGATCGCATTCTTGTTGTTGACGACGACTTAGGCGTGGCGGCCCTCTGCGAGCGGCTGTTGAAGCTGGCCGGCTATGACGTGGAGAGCGCCCACCGCCCGCACGACGCCTTGCGCATGTTGCAATCCCGTCGCTACGACTTGATGTTGCTCGACATCCGCCTGCCGGACATGAACGGCTTCGAGTTGTTGCAGTTGGCCCGTGAGCGCGAACCGGAGCTGGCCATCGTCATCATTACCGGCCACGGCACGGTGGACACCGCCGTCGAAGCGCTCCAGTATGGCGCTGAGGGTCTCGTGCTCAAACCCTTCGAGTCGGGCGACAAGCTGGTGCAAAGCGTGCGCGACGCCCTGTTCAAAAGCCGGCAGGCCAGCGAGGCCGCCCGCTCCCGCGCCCTGCGCCCGCTCTTTGAAGTCAGCCAATTGCTCCTGGCCGAAGTAGACACGGCCCGCCTGCAAAACCTCATCGTCTCGTTGGTGCTCGGACGCTTTGGTGCTTCATGCGTTGGGCTGTACGTCGTTGACGGCGATGGGTTGCAATTGGCGGCCAGCCAGGGGCTCCCCGCCGACTATCCCCAAAAAGCCATGGTCGGCCCCAACGCCGGACTGCCGGGCCGGGCTGTTGCCTGGTCATTGCCGCTGTGGGTGACCATCGAGATGCCGGGCGACCCCTCACTCCTGCGCGACTTGCAACTTGCTCATCTCAACTCGGCCTTGTGCGCGCCGCTTACCCGTCGCGGCCAACCCATTGGCGTCATTGTCGTCGGCAAATCAACCGTGGCCGGAACGTTCCGCGAAGGCGACCTTGAACTGCTTACTATTCTGGCCGGGCAAGCGGCGGCGGCTCTGGAGAACGCCCGCCTGTATGCCGAACTGCGCGAGTACGTGCGCCGCATCGAAGAGTCACAACAGCAACTTGTTCAAGCCGAGAAGCTGGCGGCGCTGGGGCGGCTGGTCGGCTCCATCGCTCACGAAGTCAACAACCCTCTGCAAGCCATTCAAAACTGTTTGCACCTGGCCGCCCACACCGGCCTGCCTGAGGACAAACGCAGTGCCTATCACCAGATGGCCTCCGAGGAAGTTGAGCGCCTGATTCAAACCGTGCGCCAAATGCTCGACTTCTACCGCCCGGGCACGATTGACTTTATCCCCGCTGACCTGAACAGCCTGCTCGACGAAGTGCTGGCTCTGGCCGCCAAACAATTGCAGGACCACCAGATCAAGGTGGAGAGGAACTATGCTGCAAATTTGCCCGCCGTGCCGGTGGTTCGCAACAGCGTCAAGCAAGTCTTTTTGAATCTCCTGCTCAACGCCAGCGAAGTGATGCCGGGCGGCGGATGCCTCACCCTGCAAACCGGCCTGACCCATGCCGGGCCGGGCGGCATGGCTCAAGTATCGTTCACCGACACCGGCCCCGGCATCCCCATTGAAGATCAGGTCAAACTCTTCGAACCATTCTTCACCACCAAAGACCGGGGTACTGGCCTGGGTCTGGCTGTCAGTTATACTATCGCGGAAGCTCACCGTGGCCGGATTGACGTGCATAGCACGCCCGGCGCGGGGGCCACGTTCACTGTTTTTCTGCCGTTGGAAAGGGAACCGAAATGACTGCCCCTAAAGTGCTGGTTGTTGACGACGAACGGGCGATGCGCCTCTCGCTCAGCGAAATCATCCGCCTCGACGGCTGTGATGTGCAAGACGCCGCCTCGGGCGAAGAAGCTTTGAAATTGCTCTCGGTTAACTCGTTTGACTTAATGCTGTTGGACATCAAAATGCCCGGCATGGACGGCATCCGCGTGCTGGCCGAAGCGCGCCGCCTCTCGCCCCAAACCGTCATCATCCTCCTCACCGCGCACGGCACGCTCGACACAGCCATGCAGGCCGTCGAGAACCAGGCCTTTGCCTACCTGCTCAAGCCCTCAGCGCCCGACGTGATCATTGACAAAGTGCGGCGCGGCCTCGCCCGGCGAATGGAGACGTCTCATAAGGATCAATTGATCAATCAGATCGAGACGAACCTGAAAGAACTGCGTTCTGAGGTGACCCCCGCCTCCACCAACCCCGCCCCAGACTCCAGGCCCAAAATGGCTAGCGGCGGCGGCATCGTCCTCGATCTCAGTCGGCGGGAGGCTACCGTGGGCGGCAAGAGTCTGCATCTCACCCCCACCGAGTTTCGCCTGCTCACTGCCCTGATGACTCACCCCGACGAAGTGTTGACAGCCCAACAACTGGTGCGTGAAGCGCAAGGTTACCAGGCCGACGAACGCGAAGCGCGCGAGATCATCCGGCCCACCATCAGCCGCCTGCGCTCAAAACTGGCGCAGTATCCGCACAGCGCCAAGTGTTTGGTGAGCGTGCGCGGGCAGGGTTATATGTTTTCGGAACGCGGGGCAGGGTAGAAGCGAAGCATTCGGAGGGCAGGCTCGAAGTGTCAGCAGAGCTTTTGCCCCGAATGCTTCTCCCTCACTTGATGGCCTTCTTGGAGTGCAAAGGCGGAAGCTCGGGTTGCGGGTGAATGCGTTCGAACAGAGCATACATCCAGGCCAGCCAGCCATAAGAAACGTAGTGTGAGGCCAAATCCGGCTCGCGGCCAATCAGCCCCACGCTGACGATTAGGATGATGGCGCCCGCCCACTGAGTGATCGTCAACTGCTCATTGAAGACCATCAAAGCGCTGATCAGCGACACCAGTAATTCGCTCAACCCCAACAGCGCCGCTTGCATTCCGCCCAGCCGTTTGACCCCTACAAACAACGACAACCGCGACATGGCCGTGACCAACGTCAGGCCGATCACACCCGCCCAAGCCACATTCGAGGTGTCGGCCAGGGGCGTGCGAGTCCAGATGGCCCACAATCCCCAAGGCGATACGGTAATGGCCATGACGCTCAAGGTATACAGGGTGACCGTTTGCGAGGGCATGTCACGAAGCGTGCGTTGGGTGATCGCCAGATGCAGGGCATACGCCGCCGCCCCAATGAGCATGAACATCACTCCTTGAAGCTGGCTGGTGTGTCTACTGGTGCTGGTCAACAAATAAACGGCGGGCAGGGCCAGGGCCATACGCAGGATGGTGATCCTGGAAACAGGCTGGCCGTCCAAGCGCAATAAAAAAACCAGAATAAGGGGATTGATGCTGTAGAGCAATTGGGCGAGCGAGGCATCCAACATGGCCAGGCCGCTGTAGAAAAACAGCGACCCAATGCCATTAATGATGCCCGCCGTGGCGCAGGCAATGAAGCCGACCGGGTAGATGAAGATGTACTTGCGGCCAAACAGGAGAAAGGCGATCCACAGAATGATGGTGGCCGAGACGGTGCGGAGCAGAACCAGCGCCAGCGGGTCCATCCCCTCGCGCAAGGCCAGCTTGCCGAAGATAGGCGCGAGGCCCAGTAGGGTGGCCGAGAACAATGCCGCGAAGATACCGTTGCGGGCGTGGTGGTGGGCCGCCGAGGAGTCCATCAGTTCAGCGCTTCGGTCATTTCAGAGAGTAAATCTTCATCCATGAACGAGCCTTTTTGCAACAGCCCGTCTACCTGGCCGCTCAATCGCTCGCGATCTTCACGGGTAAGTTCTTTGGCGGTAATGACGATGACGGGAATCTTGCGCGTGGCTTCGTCGGCGCGCAAATGGTCGAGCATTTGGAAGCCGTCCATCTCCGGCATCATCAGATCGAGCATGATCAGGTCGGGCAGGGTCCGGCGCACAAGCTCCAGCCCAGTTGCCCCATTGTTAGCTTCGTCAATCGTGTAGTTGCCGCGCGCCTGCAAAATGCGGCGGATGAGGCGGGCGGCTTCGGGGCTGTCTTCGATGATGGCGATCCGGTGGACACGCTCGTCGAGCCGCTCCAAAGCCGCCACCAGGCCCTCGGCCTGGGGTTTGGGTGTGGCTTCCAGCGCATCGCCAGAGAGCACCTTGGCCCAGTCGTCACCCAGCACTTCACGTTCCACCGGAATCGTGTGGCCGGTGGCGTTGATCACCACCACTTCATCCGGGGCGATCATCCCGGCGCGCACCATTTTGAACAACCCGGCAAAAGCCACGGCACTGGCCGGTTCAATCGCCAGCCCTTCCATCTTCGCCGAAACGTGCATCGCCCGGAACGCTTCCTGGTCGCTCACACTTTCCATTGTGCCGCCATATTTCAGGATGTGTTGTCGCAACAGGCTATAGACTCGCCCGGGCTGGCCGGTGGAGAGAGTGGCGATGTGGGTGCGGGGAATCGCCACCGGCTCGGCCACTTCCAGCCCGGCATGGAACGAGTTGACCATCGGCGCGCATCCTTCGGCCTGGATAATGCCCAGTTTGGGCATCTTGTCGATCAACCCCATCTGCTTAAGTTCCCAAAACCCTTTAGCCACGCCCAGCGGGCCCAGCCCGCCGCTCACCGATTGGAGGTACCAGTCGGGCGCTCGCCAGGGGGCGGCGGATGAACCGTTGGGGTGGCGGGCCGGGGCCACACCCAGCAAGCGGGTAAGTTGTTCAGCCACTTCAAACGAGAGCGTCTTCATGCTCTCCACGGCGGCGATGTTGCGCGCGCCCCGGTCGAAGTGCAAGTTGCGCTGGCGGGCAAACTCTCCGGCCAGTTCTTTGGCCCGATCATACGTGCCCGTAACCTTTACCACCTGCGTGCCGTAGAGCGCCACTTCGCGCATTTTGTCGGGCGGCACCATGCTAGTCAGGAAGGCCCACAGTTTGATGCCGGCCCGGGCGCAGTAAGCGGAATAAGAAATGGCGACGTTGCCGGTGGAGGAGACGACGGCTTCAGTGATGCCGTTTTCTTTCATGGCCGAAATTGCCAACGTGGCCTGCCGGTCTTTGAACGAGCCGGTCGGCCCTTGTCGTTCGTCTTTGATGTAGATGTATGGGCGGCCCAGCATCAGGCTCAAGTTATAGCCGTGAAGGAGAGGCGTGCCGCCTTCGCCCAGAGTGACAATGTTGGATGGGTTGCGCAGTGGCAGCAGATCCTGATACCGCCACAGGTTGAACTGGCGGTTGGCCAGCATAGCGCTCAGGCTGGGGCCAAACGTGGCGTAGTCGTATCGCGCCTCCTGCCACTCGCCGCCACAGCGGGCGCACTTGCCGCCCGTGCCGCTCGAAGGCGAGCGATGACCACAATCAATACACTCAAGGGTGAAATTAGCCATAGCCCTCAGGGTTTGTCGGCGACCACTGCTTGCCGGGGCTGGTGCGCGTCCGCGCCGTTCAGCCGGTTGAGAGCCGAGTATAGGTCCACGTCCAGAATCGGTTTGACGAGATAACCGGCGGCCCCCAGGCTCAGCGCCTTCTCCTGCTCGGCCAGCACCGAGCAAATGAAGACCGGAATCTCTTGCGTCACCGGGTCAGCCTTGAGTTCCTGCAAAACTTGCCAGCCGTCGCGGTCGCGCATCAGTACGTCGAGCAGGATGACTCTTGGTTTGATAGCCCGGGCGGCGGCAATGGCTTCCTGGCTGTTGGTCAGGCCGTGAACGAGGAAGCCTTTAGGCTCAAGGTAACGCCGATAGAGTTCGATCAGGCGCACATCGTCGTCAATGGCCAGGATCGCGTAGCGGGTGTCGCCCGGCGCCAGCTCCGGCAGGGCAATCATTTCCGAATAGACAGGCAGAGTAAAGTTGAACGCTGAGCCGACTCCTACCTGACTTTCCACCCAAATGGCGCCGCCATGCATTTCAACCAGGTTACGGGTGATGGCCAGCCCCAGGCCGGTGCCGCCCGTCTTGCGTGTGGCCGAGCCGTCCACCTGGGAAAAAGACTGGAAGAGTTTGGGGATGTCGGCTTCGGTGATGCCGGCCCCGGTATCACGCACCATCACTTGCACCATCGGGCGCGGGGCGTTGGGATCGACCACGAAAGCTTTGATAGTGATCGACCCCCGCTCGGTGAACTTGGCGGCCTTGGAGAGCAAATTGATGAACACCTGCCGCACGCGAAAGCTGTCGGCGTACACCGGCGGCAGGTCGGGTTGAATGTCGGGGATGAGGCGGATCCCTCTCTCTCTGACCAGACCGGTAGTGGTGGAGAGCACACTCTTGACGATTTCCGGCAGGTCAACTTTATCGAACGATAACTCCATCTTGCCGGCTTCCACTTTAGCCAGGTCGAGGATGTCATTGATCAGGCTGAGCAAGTGCTGGCCAGAGGCGTGAATGGCGCCCAAGTCCTGACGCTGTAGGTCGGTGACAGGGCCGTCAATACCTTTGATGATGACGCGCGAGAAGCCGATGATGGAGTTGAGCGGCGTGCGGAGTTCGTGGCTCATGTTGGCCAGGAACTGGCTCTTGAGTCGGTCAACCTCACGCAGGCGGTCGGCGGTTTCGCGCAATTGCTGATACAGGCGCACGGTTTGCAAGGAATAGGCCGCCGAGGCGAGCAGGGAGCGGAACAGCTCGATATCATCCTGGCTGAGGCCGGCTGACGGTCCGGTGCGGACGACTTCGACCACGCCCTCAACCTGCTCATTGAAAATGAATGGCAGACTCATCGTCTCGCGAACATGATCGTTCGGCTCCTCGCGGAGTCTCTGTAGCCACAGCGAGCGGCGGCGCACCACCTCCATCAGGTCTGGCCGGTCGCTGGCAGGGAAGCTGAGGTTTAGAGGCGGCCAGGGGTCAGTTTCAGCCGGGCTGATTTTGAGGGTGAGCGGGGTGAATGTTTCATCCTCGGCTCCCCAGCGCAAGACGACCACCCCGTTAGCCTGATAGGCGTCGAACAGTTCTTCAGCTAGCGTCCGCATCAAGTCTTCTTCGCTCAAGGTCCGGGCCATCATCTGGGTGGCTTTCGCCAGAGCCGTTGCCGAGGACTGTTGGCGGCCCAGAGTCTGGTGCAGGATAGCGTTTTGCAGAGCGACGGAGATTTGGGTGCTGATCGAGTCGAGCAATGGAATCTGATCATCGGTAAAGGCGCCGGGCATGGTGTGAGCGTAGGCCAGCACACCCACAACTTCGTTGGTTCGTTGCGTTCTTAGCGGCGCGGCGATGATCGAGCGAACTTGTTCCTGGCTGAGGTGCGGCAACCAGCGGTCGTCGAGGAGCGTGTCTTTCACCAACAACGGTTGGCTATTGTCGAGCACCCAGCGATCCAGACCCTGGGTGATGGTGGCTTTGACAAATGCCTGCGCCTCGACTCCGGTGAAGCGGTCGAGGCCAGGGATGGTGCTCCGGAACATCGCTGGCCCTTCGCCGGCATATAGCACGTAGGCATGTTCAGCCCCGATTGACGAGGCAAACTTCAACGCTGTCTCAATGGTGGCGTTGATGTTGAGGGTGGCCGCCAGCGCTTGCGATGACTCAAACAGGAAGACCAGCCGCTCGCGTTCTTTGTTCAACTGTTCGAGCAGGCGGGCGTTGTCCAGCGCCAACCCCAGGTGCTCGGCAACTTCTTGAGCTAACGCCAGGTCGTCTTCCGTCCACTGGTGGCCGTCGCCCAGCTCTTCCAGCGCCAGCGCGCCGATGGGTTGACCGCGGAGCAGGATAGGCGCGGCCAACGTGGAGTGCCCGCCGCCGGTTTGAACGATCCGGCCTTGTTCCAGGGCAAGGGCCATGGCCGAGTCGGTGTTTGACGTTTCGCGTGGAGCTTGGCCGATTTCGGCAACCAGGGTGCTATTTTGCGCTTCCAGAAATTCTCTCCAGCCTTCCTGCGAGAGACGGCCGGTGAGGGCGTTGAGTTCGGCTAGTGTCTTTTGCGACTCTTCGAGCAATTGCTGGTTTTCGATGAGCAGTTGCTGCTGGGCGGCGAAGAGTTCGGCATTGTTGATAGCGACGGCCAGTTGGTTGGCCAGAGTTTGCAGAACCGTGACATCGGCAGAGGTGAAGGCGTTCGGCTCGCGCGACTGCACGTCCAGCGCGCCCAGCAGGCGGTCGCCGACGATGAGCGGGATTGCCATTTCAGAGCGCGTCTCCAGCAGGAGCGGGTTCTTGAAGTATTCGGTGTCGGCGCCAACGTCCAGCGCAATGCGCGGCTCGCGGCGGGAGGTGACGTAGCCGATGATGGATTGCGAGCCTACGGCCAGCGTGTGTTTGCGCTCTTTGAGTTGGCGGCCAATCTCGCCGGTAGACTCGCGAATGGCCGCTTGCGTGCCAGTTTCGTCCAACAGAAAAATGGAGGCATGGTAATAACCGAAGCGGTCGCGGATGAGTTCGAGGGTGCGCCGGAGCAGTTCGGAGAGGTCGAGCATACTGCTGGCGGCGCGGCCAATTTCGGCGGCAGTGGCTAGTTGAGCAGTGCGGCGGCCCACAACCTCTTCCAAATCGACGCTTTGCTGTTCCAATTGAGTAATGGCCTGTTCGGTGCGCCGCGAGGAGCGATAGTTGACAATGGCGATAATGCCCAGGATGCTTGGCCCGACGATCACGTTCAAGGCGATGGTGGCGAGTAAGGGCAAGATAGGCGGCCGAAACGGGTTGAGGGTGGCAATGATCAGGTTGTGGATGATGGCCAGACTGCCGAGGATGGCTACACGCCGGGTGCGGCGAGCGGAGAGGAAGTAGTTGGCGAGCACAATCGGCACAAATAAAACCATGACGTTGAAGCCGATAACATCGGACTGAAAATAGAACGAGGACACCATTAAGCCGGTGATGGCATAGACGAAGACTTCGATGCCGCGTTCGGGGCTGCCGCGCCGGGCAATCTGCCAGCTAAGGTAGAAGCCGATGAGTGTAGCGGCGATCAGGCCGCAGACGGTGAGTGTTTGCCAGTGGCCCAGAAAGGCAAAGGTGACGGCGTAAATGACGAGGCCCAGTCCGGCGGCAAGCGTGCCCAATTGATAGACAAGCCGGAACTGTTCCAACTGCCAGCCCGGCTGGTGTTGTTGGAGGTGGGAAGGCTGGTTGTTCATGCCCCCTCCCGCGGCAAGCTGTTCAACCGCACCACTGCCCGGCTACTACCGGTGACGCGTTGCAGTTCTGCGGCGGCAATTTCCAGAATGCGTTTGACATCGGCCCCGAAGGCGATTTTGCTGGTGACTTCGGAGATGATGCGCTCACGGCGGGCGAGGCGTTTGGTTTCGGCCAGCGCGCGCTGAGTCTCTTCCAGCAGGCGCGCGTTCTCAACTGCCAGCGCCGCCTGAGCGATCACCGCTTCGGCCAGCGTCAGCTCGTTTTGAGTCCACTGTCGGCCTTCAAGCGGGGCGCCCAACATGAATTCGCCGATGGCCTGTCCGCGGAGAGTGATCGGGATGAGCATTTCCGTTCCGTCGTCCGACAGATGAGGCTTGGTCAGGCTGAGGTAGTCGCCATTGTCATTCATCGCTTCTTCGGATACGGATTCAACCGTAGCGCCTTCAAGGCGAAGGCTAATCGCCTCGGGGTGCGACCGGGTGTAGGTTTCCCAAGCCTCGGTAAGGTAATGGCGGCTGAGCAAGCTGATTTCGGCGAGCCGGTCTTGCGTTTCTTTGAACAGTCGCGCGTTGTTGATGGCGATGGCGATCTGATTGGCCATGCTCTGGAGCACGGTCACGTCGTCAGCGTCGAACGCTTTCGACTCGGCCGATTGCACGTCGAGCGCGCCCAGCAAAGAGTCGCCCACGATGAGCGGCAGGCCCATTTCGGATCGGGTGTTGGGCAAGAGCGGATTTTTGAAATGAACGATGTCGGCGCCCACATCCAGCGCGATACGGGGTTTGCGATTGGCGGTGACGTAGCCAATGATGGATTGCGACCCTACCCCCAGCCGATGGCCGCGCTCCTTGAGCTGGCGGCCCGCTTCGCCAGTGGCCTCACGCAAGACGGCCATTGCGCCTTCTTCATCCAGCAGGAAAATTGAGACGTGATAAAAGCCCAGGCGGTCACGAATCAGATTGACCGTGCGGGCCATCACTTCTTCAATGTCCAGAGTGGACGACACCGTGGCCGCAATTTCATTGATGGCGGCCAATTGCGTAGTGCGCTCGGCCACTTTTTCTTCCAGCACGCCGGTGGAGGCGCGAATTTCCAAGATCATTGAGTTGAA
>CAYSIV010000014.1:3881-22050 GCA_964431175.1 uncultured Anaerolineales bacterium | reverse complement strand
TCGGAGAGTTGGCCGATTTCATCGCGACTCATCACCGGCACGTTAACACTCAGGTTGCCGCTTTGGGCCTCCTTAGCCAGGCGGGTAAGCTCGACCACGGGTTGCACCAGCGCGCGCGCGGCGAAGACAGTGAAGGCAACGGCGATGATCAGACCGATGATGCCGATGATGCCCGCCGCCTGAACAACAGCCACCGAGGCGGCCAAACTTTCGTTCGCGTTCTGGCGGATGACGACGGCCCACCCCAGGTTGTTGATGTCCGACGGGCCGCTGTCGGTGAGGACAAAAGCCTGAGCGATCATGCTCTGCCGGGATTGGAACTGGCCGATATGCCATTGCGAGCCGAGCATACCCTTCCACTCGTTTTCGGGGATGCGGATTTCTTTAGCCGAGGTCGTATCGAGCCTCAAACCGCTGTCGCTAAACAGCATGGCTTCGCCGGTCAGGCCGACATCAACTCCGGCAAGCCGGTTGATCACGGTTTGCAAACGGTAGCGGGCATGCAGGATGCCAATGACTTCTCGGCTGTTGGGGTGATAGACCGGCACGGCGATGGTGATGGCGTAGAGACTCGTGGCCGGATCAAATTCGGGCGGGCTGATGTACACCGCGCCGATGCCGCTGTTGTACGCCAGCGTCCACCAGACTTCATTAGAGTGAGTAAAGCTTTCAGGTGGGTTGGTAATGGCGACCAAACCGCTATAGCGGTCGGTGGCAAACACGTCGGTGTTGTCCGGGTAACGGTTGGCAAAGTTACGCAGGTCAACGCTGGCCGGAAGGCTCTGGCGATCCAGAACAAGCGCGTCGCTAGGCCGGGCCGCCGCCCACTGGTCATCCATCTGCTTCAATTCCTGGCGGGCGAACTCCTCGGAGGTTGGATAGCGGCTGTTGGCGCCCTGCACATCGGCGATGACGGCTTGACTGCGAGCCAATGTGTCCAGGTCGTTCACTTCCTGGGCCAGTTGGTCGGCGACGCGCCGCGCCGTAGATTGGGCGATGGTGTGAAAGTTGGCCCCGACCTGAGCCGTGATCGTGTTTTGCAGAATCGCTAGAACGATGGCAGTGATCACGATCGTGGTGGGCACCAGCACCGCCAACACGGCAACGATCAACTGCGTTGCCAACGGCCAGCTTCCTCTGATCTGGCTTAAACGGTTGAACAAGCGGCTAATCATTGCCTGCCTTTGCGGCGTGCGCCTCGTGCTTATTGTGTGGCGTGCCAAGCCGGACTCGGCCTTTGCTAGCGCCAAGCGTCCTGCCAAGCTCCATCAGGGTCGTCGTTAGAATGCTATCTACGTCGGGCAGGCGGCGCAACTTGTCGCTGATGACGTTGACGGTTTGTTCACGGCTGGCCAGCCGGCGGGCTTCGGCCAGAGCGGTTTCGGCTTCTTCGATCAATCGGGCATTTTCGAGCGCCAGGGCGGCTTGATCAGTGGCGGCTTCAATCAGGGCCAGCTCATCCGGGTCCCATTCGTGATCACTATCCTCGGCCTCCAGGGCAATTGCGCCAATAATTTGATCGCGCAGTTTGAGCGGGACGGTGATGGTTGAGCCGCCTTCACTGTGGGTTACCACCGATTTCTGTGTTTCAATTACTGACTCAATGGCTGGCAGTTCCACGGCGCCGCCCTGAATCAATGTGTTATTGGCATAGGCAAACGTGGGCAGGCGGCCAGCCTGATCATTCTGGTTTCTGGAGAACCGCGTCCAAGCTTGAGACAAATACCGCTGGTGGAGCGTGGTCACCTCGGCCAGCGCGCTTTGAGCTTCCTGGAAAAGGTGGGCATTGTCGAGGGCAATGGCGATGAGGTCAGTCATCCCTTGCAGAGAGACGATGTCTTCCGGCGAGAAGGCTTCCGGCTGATCGGATTGAATCGAGATCGCGCCCAGCACATGATCGCGGGCAATAAGGGGCAAAGCCATTTCGGATCGGGTGTTGGGCAGGAGTGGGTTGTTGAAGCGAATGCCCTCAAAACCCACATCAAGGGCCAGGCGGGCCTGGGCTTCGCTAACAGCGCGGCCAATCATCGAATTGCCACCCACTTCGAGGCGATGATGGTTGGCCAGCATCGTTTGCCCGGGTTCGCCGGTTCCGGCGTGCAAGACAGCGTAGTGTCCCGCCTCATCTATTAGAAATGCGCCCACGTAATACAACTCAAATCGTTCACGGATCAAGTTAACGGCCCGGCGCAGAAGTTCGTCGGGGTTAAGCTCGGCGCTGGCGGCCCGGGCCACTTCGGCCCCGGTGACAATCTGGGTGGTGCGGCGTTCGATGGTCTTGGTGCGCTCGGCGATACGCTGTTCCAGTTGTCCGCGTTCGCGTTGCAGCTCTTCGACCATGCCTTGTTCGCGGTACCGGGTCGAGGCGAACTCGCTCTTGATCATGATCAGGCCTCTCATAATTACGGCGGCCAGTAATAAGAAGACAACATTGCTGGTGACCCAGGCGATCGGGGCGGTGGAGGCAAGTCCTTCAGCCGGGGGGGCGACCATCAGGCCATGGCTCATCACCCAGCCAATGATGCCCATGGTGCTCAGGCTGATGATGAGCGCGCCCAGGCTGGCTCGCAAACTCAACAGCAAGAGGGTGGTGATGGTGAAGGCAAAGAGGAAGAGTTGCCCGTTGCCGCTCAGGCCATATTCCATTAGCAAAATTCCGCCCAGGCTGAATGTGATGAGCAGGAAGATGCTGGCCCGCAAACGGTAGGGCATTCGAACCAGGGTGGCGACGAGCAGGATGAGGTAAATGACAATATAAAGAAGGCCCAGGAGCCAGCTTCCATCGCTAGCCGCTTGCAGGAGCGCCACCACCAATGTCAAGCCGCCCAGCACACTGGCGCTACGCAAAACCGTTTGCAACAAACTTTCGCGCCACTGTGACAAGGTGAAGAAGGGCGCGAGTTTGGCGCGATCTTTCTCTGTTGAAGACTGCGCACGCTTAGTGGGTTGAGGTTGTTGGAGAGCCGCCTCTGATTTTGGAGAGCGGGGGAGGGCGTGGGCCGGGGTCGTTTTTTCAGTGTCGGCTATTCCGGTCGGGGTGGTTGGAGCCTGCGTGGCGCGCAAGTTTTCCACCGTCGCCAGGGCGGCTTCGCGCTCTTGTCGCTCTTGCTCCACTTGTTGTTGGGCCTGGGCGAGCGCCGCTTCGAGTTTAACCAGCTCGGCTTCCCGCTGGCTGATTTCCTCGGTTGCCTGCTGGCGCACTCGATCGAGGCTGGTTTCGAATTTGGCAAATTCGGCTTCGCGTTGCTTGTGTTCCTGCGCGGCCTGATGTTGGGCATGGGCAATGGCAGCTTCGAGCCTGGCCTGTTCGGCCTGGCGCTGTTCATGCTCTTTGGCCGCTTGCGCTTCGGCGCGAGCAAGGGTTGCTTCCAACTCAGCCATTTGCAATTGTGCGGCTTCAGCGGGAGCAGAGGGCGGCGGCTCTGGTTTGGGCGGCTCAGGGGTCGTTGGCTCTGGCGGCAGGGGCTCGATGCCGGAGAATAGCGACTCAAGCCGTTGCTGGTAACTGTTGTCGTTGTTGGACATACTGCAAAATTTCCTGAGTCAATTGCCGGTAGTGTTGTGTGCCCCGGCTGTGCGGCGCGTACACCGTGATGGGCTGGCCAATCAACTGGCTTTCGCGCAGTTTGCTGTCTATGCCGATGATGGTTTGCAACATGGAGTCGGGGAAGCGCTGTTGCATGTGCGCCAACACCCGGCTGTGCAAGCGGCCGCGCTGGTCGAACATGGTGACCAACATGCGGTAGATGAGTTGCGGGTTGGTCTTGGCCCGCACCAGCCGGATCATCTGAAAGATGCCTTCCAGGGCCTGCACTGAAAAATACTCACACTGGGTGGGGATGACGACCAGGTTCGAGGCAGTGAGGGCGCTGATGGTGATCGGCCCCAGCGACGGCGGGCAGTCGATCACCACAAAGTCGTAAAAAGCCAGTTCCTTGCTGGCGATGTTGTCGCGTAGCAAGTATTCAAACTGCGAGCGCAGATAGAGCGCCTTCGAGACCACCAGCATATCAGGGTTCGAGGGGACAACGTCGAGGCCGGGCAATTTTGTTTCCCGGCTGATCCGGAGCAAAGTATCGTTGCCAAGCAGAGCATCCGCCGCCGAGTGGCGCATGGTGGCCGGTTGCAGGCCCGCCGCCGTAGTGAGGTTGGCCTGGGGGTCAAGGTCGATCAACAACGTCTGGTGATGTTGCTCAACGAAGCAAGCTCCGAGCGACAAGGCAGTGGTGGTTTTGGCGACGCCGCCTTTTTGATGGCAAATGGCAATGACGTAAGGCATAGCGTAGTAGCTGCTTGATTAAAGCGGCATTGAGCCGTTGTTTCCATTGCCCGGGCCGCTGTGCCGGGGGAGCAATTCTTGTTCAGGGCCAAGTCGGGCCACCGCCCGCCGGGTGCGCAGAATGTCGTTGAGTTCGCTGAGGGTGGTAGACACGATGCTCTCAGCGTCGATGGAGCGGCGGATTTTGTTGGTGACGCGGTTGATGAGTTGCTCCAATTGAGCCCGGCGGTTGACTTGCAGATACAGTCGGGCGTTCTGGATGGCGACGGCAATTTGGTCGGCCATGGTCTGCAAAACAGAAACGTCGGCGTCTGAGAAGGCATTGACCTGGGTCGATTGCACATCCAGCGCGCCAACGACAGTATTGCCAATGATGAGGGGCAGGGCCATCTCGGAGTGGGTATCAGGCAGGTAGGGGTTGACGAAGCGCACCGGCTCTTCGCCAACGTCGAGGGCAATGCGAGCCCGGCGGTTGGCAATAGCCCAGCCGACCATGGAGTTGCCGCCGATTTCCAGCTTATGGCCGCGTTCGAGCAATATCTTGCCGGCATCGCCGGTGGCATGTTTGAGCAAGGCCCACTCTCGGGCCTCGTCCACCAAAAAGATGGCGGCGTAGTACAAGTCGAATCGTTGACGGATCGACTCAACGGCTTTGACAATCAACTGATCCGGATCGAGAATCGAAATGGTGGCCCGGCTGACGTCGGAGGCGGCCACGAGTTGCTGGGCGCGGCGGCGCGAGGCTTCTTCTGCCGCTTTGAGTTCGGTGACATCACGCGAAATGCCGAAGGTTCCAATGACCTGACCATCACTGTCGCGCAAAGGCAAACGAGTTGTGAGCGCCCAGGTGTTCGAGCCGTCAGGCCATATTTCCTGCTCGATCTTGCCAAAGATAGGTTGACTGGTGCGCAACACTGCCTGCTCGTCTTCGTAGGCTTGGCGCGCGTACGCTTCGTCGAAGAAATCGAAGTCCCACTTGCCGATCACTTCCTCGGGCGGCAGTTTGAACCGGTCGGCCAGGGCCTTGCCCACCCGAATAAAGCGGCTTTCTTGATCTTTGAAGTAGATTTTATCGGGGACGTTCTCGAGAAGCGTTTGCAGGAGATACGTTTCGTAGTTCAACGCTTTGAGGGTGTGTTGCGCACTATCAAGCAGTTGGGCGTTGCGGATGGCAATGCCGATCTGATCAGTCATCGTCTGCAGGGCGGCGATGTCGGACTCGGAGAAGGCGTTCTGCTGGGTGGATTGCACATCCAGCGCGCCGAGGATGGAGTCGCCGACACGCAGGGGCAAGGCCATCTCGGAGCGCGTCTCCGGCAGGAGCGGGTTGGCGAATCGCACCGATTCCTTGCCAACATCCAGCGCAATGCGGGCCTGCCGCCGGGCAATGCACGAGCCGACCATGGAGTTACCGCCGACTTCCAGCCGGTGGCCGTCCTCAAGCAATTGCCGGCCAGCGTCGCCGGTGGCATGCCGGAGCACAGCCCACTGCCCTTCATTGTCCACCATGAAAATAGCGGCGTAATACAGATTGAAGCGAATCCGGATCAACTCGACGGCGCCCACGATGAGTTGGTTGGGATCGAGCATTGAAATGGTGGCCCGGCTGACTTCCGAGGCGGCGGCCAGTTGGTCGGCGCGGCGTTGGACTTGTTGGTAGAGCTGGATGCTTTGAATGCCGAGTGCAATCTGCGAGGCGATGGTGGACAACAGGCGGGTGTCAGCCGGGGTGAACAAGTTCCGCTTTTCGTAATCTTGAACTGACAGTACGCCGACGATGCTATCGCGCACAATGATGGGCACGCCGAGATATGACTCGACCGGCTCGCCCTCGACGATGGCCCCATGAGAGGTGGCTTCGGCGGCGTTGTTTAGCACCATCGGCTGGCGCGTTTGAATGATGACGCTGGTGAGGCCGCGTCCCACCGGGAAGGGTTCGACCGATGTAATTTGGCCGTTCTCGTAGAAGTAGGGGATTTCGAGAATCTCGCTCCTGGCGTCATAAATGCTGATATACAAGACGGGCGCGCTGATGACGCGAAGCACTTCGCGGCGCACCACATCAAACAGGCTCCGCAGATCGGTCTGAGCGGCAACGGCCTGGCCGATCTGATTGAGAGTGTATAACTCACCCAGGCGGCTTTGGGTTTCCTGCAAGAGGCGGGTGTTTTCAATTGCCGCCGCCGCTTGCGAAGCAAAGAGTTGGGCGATGCGTTCGTCGTCCGCCGAGAACGCGCCGGGCTGGCCATGAGTGAGCACCACCACGCCGACGGTAGAGCCTTGCCAGGACATTGGCACGACCAGCGCCGCCCGGAAGTTTGCGCCTGATAAATTCCCGGTCCGGTTTGCCCATTGGGCGTAATCGTCTACACGCAAAGGGCGGCCAGTGGCAAGCACCTGACTCGGCAGGCCCTCGCCCAGACGCAGGCGTTGCCCCACCAGGGTCGGCTCGCTGACATTGGCTCGCAGTTCGATTTCGTCGTCGCCGACAGGCAGCCAGATTTCGGCATCGTTGGCTTTCAATAGCGTCAACGCCCGGCGGGCAATCAAATCCAGCAGGGCATCAAAGTTGCTTTGCGGGATACTCAGTTCGACCGACGCTTCCAGCAGGGCTGATAGTTGTTGGGCGCGGGCTTTTTCGCGAGTGTACTGAGAGGCATTGCCGATGGCGACTGCAATTTCGTCAGCCAGTGTTTGGATCACCGACACCAGGTCTTTTGAGAAGGCGTCATTGTTGACTGATTGCACATTGAGCGCGCCGATGACTTGTCCCCCTCGGCGGAGAGGAACAGCCAGTTCGGAGCGGGTGTTAGGGAGAAGCTCGTTCTGGAAGTGAACAGGATCGTCGCTCACTTCAGAGACGATGCGTGAGGTGTCGTTGGCGATGACGTAGCCAATGGTAGAGTTGGAGCCGACAAGCAGTTTGTAGCCGTTTTTGATCAGGTTCACGCCTGCTTCGCCGGTGGATGCCCGAAGCACGGCGTATTCGCCCGCTTCGTCGAGCAGGAAGATAGAAGCGAGGTAGAAACCAAAACGGTCACGAATCAGAATCAAAGTAGTGTCGAACAGTTCGTCGAGGCTGAGCAACGATGAGGCCGCCCGCCCCACTTCGGCCGCCACCTGGAGTTGATCGGCTACGCGGCCAATTTCCCGTTGAACCGTCCGTCGGGTATTGAGAATGAAAAGGACGGTCAGGAGAAATATGATGGCGCCGACGCCCAGCAAAATAATCTGGGTGCTGCGGACGGCTTCAAAAGAGTTGGTGGTGGCCTTAGAAAAGAGCGCTTCTTCTACATTGTAAAAGCCAGCCAGTTGTGTTTCAGTGTTTTTGAAGGTGCGGTCCAATTCAAATTCGAGTGTCGGAACCTGCTCCTCGGAAGGGTCGTTGCGGAAATTAGTGATTTGCGAGTCATAGGTTTCGAGCAACAGATTGACGGCTTCAATAGCCGGAGCGTATTTAGCGTTGCCAGCAGCGGCGGTCTGCAGTTCTTCCAGGCGGCTGGAAACACCAGCCCGGCGCGCATCAAGGGTTGTGAACTCAGGCAGGTCTTGGTGAAGCACCAACTCGACTTCGGTATGCAGTTGAAGCACTTCTGTCCGCAGGGCAGAGAGCTTTGGCAGAAGGATAATGGACGGCGCGACCGAAGATTGAAACGTCTGCGAAAGATCGAGGTAATTGAACAGGATCAGGCTTTCAGCCACCACCCCGATGACAAGCAGGATGACAAGCAGGACGATTTGACTGCGAGGAACAGCAGAGCGAGTTGAGGAAGGTGGAATGGACGCTGACATGGCTGAACCGCTTTCAGGGAGACAATGCCGATAAATTGTCCACAGCTACCCGGAGCGCCGGGGGTGCTGGCGACCGAGCCGGGAAGCCGGCGCAAAAGATAGCTTGCCAGCTTGATCTGCGAAAGAGATGCCGGAGGGAGGGGTTACGGGGTTGATAATTCCCATACCGGTTCGCCCCGCAACATTCGACGGATTTGGTCAGGGAATTTGTCGGTATCGAGCGGTTTGCCCAGGAAGCCGTCGAACCCGGCGGCGCGCGCTTTTGCCATTTGTTCGGTGCTGGCTTCAGCCGTGACGGCGACCACCATTGTAGTCGTCAAGCGGGGATGTTCGCGAAGTTTGTTGAGGGCCGCATAACCATCCTCGTAAGGCAGGCGAATATCCATTAAAATCAAATCGACCTGTGGCAGGGTATCGGCAAACTCGACCACCTGCCAGCCGGAGGTCTTCCATTCACAGCGTTGCACGCCCATATAAGCCAACATACGCGCCATTAGCACAAAGTTAGACGGGTTGTCTTCAACGATGAGCACCGTTGCGTCTTTGGCGTGAACGGGCCGGTGCTGGCGAGCCGGGCTGTTTTGCTGTTTGGGCGAATTAGTCGATTGATCGGTGGTGGATTGAAGCGTCATGTGGGCTGAGCCTCTTCAATGAATCGGGCGAGTTGTTGTGGGAATAAATCAATATCGATCGGTTTTTGAATATACCCGTCGCACCCGGCGGCAAGTGTCTTTTCACGATCACCGCGCATCACGTTGGCGGTGAGGGCAATGATTGGCACGCGGGTCAGGTGCGGCATTTCCCGGAGGCGGGAGGTGACGGCATAACCGTCGATCCCTGGCATGTTGATGTCCACCAGAATCAGGTTGAACCGTTCTTTCGCCGCTAATTCTAATCCTTCACTGCCGCTGGCGGCAACAAGCACTTCATAGCCTTCGGCCATGAGAATGCGTTGGGCTAAGAGCCGGTTATCCGGGTTGTCTTCAATATAGAGAATGCGTTTTTTACTGTCGGCCATAAATTACCATATTGATACGCCGGAGCTAACAGCATTCTAACATCGGGCGCGAAAGCTAGACCTTGCAAGGTCGTTATCAAACCTTTCGGCTTGCAACCCTGTTGCAACCCTGTAAAGCCGCACAGCCCGCCAATGAGGGCGGGCTGTTGGTGAGATAAGTTACCGGGCAAGGCGTTGGGGCTGGCGGCGTGGGGGCCTCAACGCAGTTATCGAATTATTTCTTGTTTTTTGGAATGACGGTCACTTTGCGCAGGTGACCATTGCCAACACTTTCGGTAGTCACTTCGGAGTGATCGCGCAGGGCAAGATGGACGATGCGCCGTTCGTTCGCCGGCATTGGCTCAAGGGAAATGGTGCGCCCGCGTTGCACGGCCTGCTCGGCCAGCCGCTGGGCAAGTTGCCGGAGCTGGTGCTCGCGCCGGTTCTTGTAGCCTTCCACATCGACAACAATGTTGGTCAACTGATTCAGTTGCTTGGAGGCGATCAGCCGGACGATGTACTGTAGAGCGGCCAGTGTCTCACCCTTGTGACCAATCAACATTCCAAGATCATCGCCCTGGACATCCAGCATCAGCGGCCGGCTTTCTTCCGGGTCAGCCGCCTCGCCCCAATAAGCGTTGACTCGGGCCCGAACCAGCATCTTCTCCAGAAGCGTCTGCAAAGTTTTGCGCGCGACCAGAAGCGTCTGATCCGCAGGTTGAAGCTCAACAGCGCGGATTGAAACCCGGACTCGGACCTGGCGGCCTTCCTGCGCGTCGCCCGCATCTAACACTTCAACATCCACCTCGTCCTGCTCCACGCCAAGTTCAAACAGGGCGCGGGCAACGGCTTCGTCTATATCAGGCGCAATGACTTCCAAAAAGGTGCGGTTCTCAGACATCAGGCTGACCCTTTGCGGCAAAATTATTTCTTGGCCCCGGCTTTGGCGGCCCTGGCCGCTTTGGCTGACTTATTGCTCGCCTTACTGTTCTTAGTGGCCGAGGCGGGGGCGGCGATGACAGGCATTGGCTCGCGCCGCAGGAAGGCTAGCAAGCGCGCCCGCTGTTGCGCGTTCGACATCGGGTACTGCACCATGCTGACCAGATTCGACACGATGAAGTAAATGGAAAGACCCGATGCGAACTGCAGCGACATGAAGCCAAACATGACCGACATCGTAATGCCCATCGTCTTCGTCATCTCAGCCGCCTGGCCGGTGTCGGCGCCGGGTTGCGGGGGCGGCGTGATCAGTTTTTGCGAAAGCCAGGTCGTGGCAAAAACCAGCGCCGGTAAAATGTAGAACGGATCGGGTAAGGCCAGGTTGAGCCAGAAGAAGTGGCTGTTGACCGGAATCAGTTTGTCGAAGTTCGGGAAGATGGGGTAAATGGCGTGATACAAATCCACTAGCGACAGAGGCGCGACGGCCATAACGTGAGTGATTGACTGGTACAAGCCGATCATGACCGGGAACTGCAACACCATCGGCAAACAACCGCCGAGCATTGTCATTGGGCCAAAACCTAGCGCGGCCATTTCGGCGTTGAGCTTCTCCGGCTGGTCCTTGTATTTCGCCTGAAGTTCCTTGATCTGCGGTTGCATGGCCGACATGCGTTGTTGGTTCTTCTGGCTCGACATTGTGAGCGGCACGGTGAGCAGGCGAATGGCAACCGTAAAGATGGCAATCGCCAATGTGAAATTGTAGCCTACCCAGGTATAGAGAAGTAACAACGCATTTGTAAACGGATTAAGAATGAACGTTTCCCACATGGTGTATTACCTTATTTGGCGTTTGCATCAAAGTGCCATTGCTCTGAACCATCGCTGGGGTTCAAGGCGTAGGTCAAGTATTTCGCCGCCAGTGGCGCAACCAGCACTTTGCCGTTGACGACGACCAGGCTGGCCAGCAGGCGATCTGCGTTTTGCTCGTCGAAAACTTTCTGCCAGGCAATCGAGCCGTCGGCGGTGTTGAGTGCGTATATTGTACCCTGCTTGTCGGTCGCCACAAGCAGTTTGCCATCAACGAGCGCCGGCGTACTGCGAATCGCGCCGATTACTTCAGCTTGCCAATTGAGTTGGCCGTCATTGGCTTTGACCGAATAGACCTTGCCGTTCATATCGGCGGCATACAAAGTCTCGCCGTCGATCACGGGGCTGGCCCACACCCAGCCTGACGCTTTCAGCCTCCACACCTCGTGGCCATTACTGGCGTTGAGGGCGTAAAGAGTATCGCTCAGCGTGCCAACGTACAATATCTCCCCGGCCAGAACCGGTGTCCCGGCCAGCGCCCCGTTGAGATCCACCGACCAGAGTTGTTTTCCGGTGGCGGCGTCCACGGCGTACAAATGATGATCCATCGAAGGCACATAAACAGTTGTCTCGGTGGGCAAAGGCGCGGCCCACAAGCTGTTGGTGGCGCTGAACGTCCACTTCTTAGTGCCTTTGAGGTCGAGAGCGTAGAGGTTGTTGTCGGCAGAAGCGATATAGACTGTTTCGCCAAACACCGTGGCCGGCGCAATCAACCTGTCTTTCGACTCGGAGAAGACCCACTTCTGCGAGCCGTCCTTGATGTCGAGCGCATAAACAGATTTGTTGTACGAGGTGACAATAAGCGTTTCTCCGGCCAGCACCGGGTCGGAGAAAAACTGGCTGATTTTGCTATCGTTCTCAGCAGGGAACTGCCAACGCTTGACGCCATTATCGATGTTGAGGGCGTAGACGTGCTGGTTGAAGGCGACGTAGGCGGTATCGCCTGAGGCGGTGAGGCCGGGCCACGCTTGAGACGGGGCCGCGCCGCAGGCGGCTAACGCTGCCGATGCTAAAACAAATAAGATCGCCCAACGGCGAAGTGTTGCAATCATCTGAACCACTTTACTCCTTACGGCACAGGGTCGTACCCGCCCCGCGCAAATGGATGACAGCGCAGGATGCGCTTGAAGCCAAGCCAGCCGCCGCGCAGGAGGCCGTACTTATCAATCGCCTGATAGGTGTATTCCGAGCAGGAGGGGTGATAAATACACGACGGCGGCAACATGGGCGAGATGAAGCGCTTGTAAAAGCGAATCAGGCCCAGGGCAACTTTCTTCATCCTTCACTCCCGCGCAGTAGTTTGGCCCGGCGCAATAGTTGAGTCAGCGCGCCAGTCACTTCCGGCCATTTGGCTTCAACCAGAACCGGGCGGGCGATGAACACCACATCCCAACCGGTGGCCATTTGCGTTTCGGCCAGGCGCACGGCTGACCGCAAACGCCGTTTGGCCCGGTTCCGAGCCACTGCGCTTCCTACGCTTTTACCCGCCGTAATGCCAACCCGAATGTTGGATTGATCATTGGGGCAGGCAATTAAAACAACCAGCGGGTGAGCCCATGAACGACCTTCGCGGCGCACCCGCTGAAAATCTTGACTCGTTTTGAGAGAGAGCATTCAGCCTTCAGCCGCCAGCGGCTCGCCACCAGGTGTTGCTGAGGGCTGGCCGCTGAAAGCTGACAGCTTTACACGTTGCTATTACTACCTTTGGTTTCGTTCCAGTTAACTTTCTTGAGATGCACCCGCTGGACGGCGAGTTGCCACCGGCCTCTGGCCCGACGGGCTTTGAGTATCTTGCGCCCGTCGGCGGTTTTCATGCGGGCCCGGAAGCCATGCACGCGCGCGCGGCGGCGGATTTTAGGCTGGTAAGTTCGCTTTGGCATTTCTATTTCTACCCTTCAAAAAAGTACGGCCACAGCGGGCCGCAAGTTAATAAAAATGGATTGTTACGTCCTACTACGGGCGAGATTATACCAGAGAGTTCAGGGATTCAGAAGATGCACCGCAAAACGAGGAGTCGCTTTCCTGTCGGAGCAACAACGGAAAGCAGTTCCGGGCGCATCGCCCTACCTCGCAACAGACCCAAGATTTAAGTCGCTATTGACTAGAACATAAGTTCTATGATAAATTATTGTTGTCTTCTACGCCTTTACTATCAGCCCCGGAGCGTGTGACCGCCTTTTGCCCCCCACTCTGCTCGCGCCCGGAGTCCATTGCGCGCCAAACGGATTCCGGCCATGCCTACTAAACTAACTTACGAAATGATGGAGTTTCAATCAGACCGAATCGAAGCGGTGCTGGCCTCGCACCGCATTCCGGTCCGGGTGCACGGCGGCATCATCGCCCCCCGCTGGATTCGATTCCACTTCAGCGCCGCCCCTTCAGCCCGGGTCAGCAAAATCCGAAGCCTGTCAGAAGAGATCGCCATGGCGCTTGGAGTGGCCACGGCCCGCATCGCCCGCGAGGGCGACATCCTGGCTGTAGAAATTCCCCGCCCCGATGCGGAATCTGTGCGCCTTCTGCCGCTCCTGCGTACTCTGCTTCACAGTTCAATGATCCCGCCCATCTCGGCCTGCATTGGCCTGACTGATAATGGTCAACCTTTATTGCTCCGCCTGCCCTCTCCCGACGTAGCCCACGTCCTGGTAGCGGGCGCAACGGGCTCCGGCAAAACCGAGTTGATGCGCGCCATCATCCTCAGTCTGGTGGCGGCCAACCGGCAAGCCAAAGTCCAACTGGCGCTGATCGATCCAAAGTCGCGGGGCTTCGGGCCGCTGGCTTCTTTGCCTCATCTCATCGCCCCGCCGGCTACCAACATCGAGTCGGCGGCGGCCCTGCTCACCCGCCTCGCCGCCGAAATGGATCGGCGGGATGTGGATAACGCCTCTCTGCCCCGCATTGTCATCGTGGTGGATGAAGTGATTGATTTGCTAATGATGGGCGGCAAGCCGGTGGAAGCCGCTCTCACCCGGTTGGCCCAGCGTGGCCGGGAAGCCGGGCTTCATCTTATTCTCGGCGCGCAGAAACCATCGTCAACCATCCTCGGCCCGCAGCTCAAAGCCAACTTGCCGGTGCGGCTCGTTGGCCGGGTGGGCAGTGTGGACGATGCGCGCGTTGCGTCCGGCATCGCCGGCAGTGGCGCCGAGAAACTCACCGGGCGCGGCGACTTCATCGCCGTCGCCGGCGGGCAAACCACGCGCTTTCAGGGCGCCTATGTCTCGCCCGCCGACATGAGTCACTTCTACGCGGCGGCGCGTGACCGCAACACTCTGATTAACTGTGAGCAGACTCTTGAATGAACTGGCGAGTCATCTTCCTCATCACATTGACGGCGTTTACGATCACTCTGGCGATTATGATCGGCCAGCGGCTGAGCAGTGAAGCCCTGTCGATTCTGCTTGGCGTTGTCATCGGGGTAGCCGCCAGCCTGCCCAGCAGTTTGATCATGGTCTGGGCCCTGAAACGGACGCAACCACCGCCAGCATCCTCTGAGCCTCGGATCGTGATCGTGCCGCCTCCAGCTACCCCTCAACCGTTTCTGCCCCCCGCCCCCAACTTGTGGAACACGCCCCGGCCCGACTCCCCCAAACGCCAATTCATCGTCATCGGCGGCGACGAGCCAACTGACGAATGAATCAAAAAGGCCGTCGGTTGTCCCAACGGCCTTCCAATCTCTGATCTTCAATCTCTATTTTTCTTCCACCGCACCCACATCCAAACGATACCCCTGGCCGCGCAGTGTTTTCAAATAACGCGGTTTGAGAGGATTGGCTTCGATGATCGATCTCAGCCAACTCACGTGAACGTCGAGCGTGCGCGTGTCGCCAGTGTAATCAGTTTCCCACACTTGTTTGATCAGCGTCTTGCGCAACACGACTTCGCCAGAATGACGCATCAACACTTCCAGCAATTTAGCTTCTTTCGGAGTCAAACGCTCTTCGCGTGAGCCGCACTTGACTTTGCGCTGAGCCAGATTGAGTTTGATCGGTCCGGCCTGCAGGGTTGTGCCCCCGCTGGCCGGGAGCAAGCGATTGACGCCATTCAACAGTTTGCGCGGTGTGAATGGATGCTGAAGAGTCAGATCGGCGCCGCTGTTGTCGTCCATCACTGCTTTCTTGTCAATCACCAGCAAAATGCGCGCGTGTTCAAGTAACCGGCGCAATTCACGGCACATCCGCAGGCCACTTGTCTTGAGCGAGGCCGCATCCAACACAATTACATCCGGCCCAGCGCCATTGATTTTCGAAATCGCATCAGACGCCGTGTGAGCTATCATCACTGCATAGCCACGTTTTTCGAGCGCAGAAGCAAATGAGGGAGCGCTCACTTTGTTGCTTTCAATGAGCAGAATATTCGCGCTAGTCATAGAAGATGTTTTCCGAAAATAAGAGGCAGACCGAAACACGCTGTTAACGTTTCGTGACTGCCTTTAAGGTATGACGATTATACCAAGTCTCCCCCACCCTGCAAGGGCGACTTTAGTTCGATTGCTTGAGTCGCGTCATTTGCTTTACGTCACTTAAACCATCGCTTCGCAGTTTGCATCAACTCATTGTTGATTTGCCAGTGTTCCGGTAAAATCCTGCCGTCATGGCAAAGAACGCACCGGATATCGCCGTCGTTGGAGGATTGCGCGAAGACTATTTCATCACCTCTGCTGGTGAAGTTCGTTTGCGCGAGATCGGCGGCAACGTTATTTATGCCGCCGTGGGCGCCGGGTTATGGCACAAATCGGTAGGCCTCATCGCCCGCATCGGCGAGAATTACCCTGCAGAGTGGATCAGCCTCTTTGAAGAACGCGGCTTCGACACGCGCGGGGTTAAGGTGGTGCCGGGCTGGCACGACACGCGCACCTTCTACGCTTATCTGAGTCTTGAAGAGCGCGTGGACACCGATCCGGCCGGGCACTTTGCTCGCGTCGGCCAACCCCTGCCTGCTGAACTCAAGGACTACACCTCTTCAACCGAAGGCCAGGAAGAACGACACAAGTTCGGGGTGCTGGCCGCCCGCCCGGCCGACGTGCCGCGCATCTTCAACGAAGCGCGCGGTTTGCATATCGCCCCCTGTGACTATCTCACCCACCGCACGATGCCCGAAGCCATGCGCGCCGCTGGCATCAAAACCATCACTTGCGATCCTTCGGTTCGCTATATGCAACCCGGCCAGAAGAATGAAATTGCGGGTGTGGTGCGCGGCCTCGATGCATTTGTGCCAAGCGAGCTGGAAATGCAGTCGTATTATCGCAGTGAGGTGATTGACTATTGGGAGGCCGCCGCCGAATTTGGGGCGATGGGCTGTCGTTTCGTCGTCATCAAACGCGGCGCAAACGGCGCATTAGTTTATCATCCGGAAACCGATGGCAAATGGCACGTCCCGGCTTACCCGGTCACAATTCGTGACGTGACTGGCGCGGGTGATGCGTTTTGCGGCGGCTTCGTCGTCGGGCTGGCCGACACCGGCGACCCGGTGGAAGCCGCCTTGCGCGGGGCAGTGTCGGCCTCCATCACTCTTGAAGGAACTGGGGCGCTCAGCGGCCTCGACGCTCACCCCAACCTGCCCAAAGCTCGTCTTGATCATCTTCGCGAGTCTGTTCGCAAACTATGAGCCGCCCCGCTGACTCTACTCTCCAGCGCGCCTTCGCCGCCATTGAGCCGGGACGGACTCTCAACCGCGCCATCGCCATTCAACAAATTCCCGCCCCCACTTTTGCCGAAGCCAAACGCGCCGACTATGTGGCTTGTGAACTCAAAGCGTTGGGGTTGAGCGACGTTGAAATTGACGAGTTAGGAAATGTGTTTGCCCGCCGCCCCGGGTCGGGAGGCGTCCGCCCCGTCCTCGTCACCGCCCATATCGACACCGTTTTCCCGGCCCACACCGATCTCACCATTCAACATCAGCCGAGTCGCATTATTGGCCCCGGACTTGGCGACAACTCGTTGGGCGCAGCCGGGTTGTTCGCCCTGGCTGAGACACTCAACTCGGCGAATATTGAAACGCCCGGTGATTTGTGGTTGGTGGCAAACGTGGGTGAAGAGGGATTGGGCGACTTGCGTGGCATGAGGCGGGTGATGGAGCGTTTTGGGTTGGGCGTCACCGCTACAATTATCATTGAAGGCATGGCATTCGGCCACATCTACCACGAAGCGATTGGGGTACACCGGTTTCGCATTACGGCCAATGCCGAGGGCGGCCACTCCTACATTCATTATGGCCGCCCCAGCGCCGTACATGGCCTGGTGCGCCTGGCCGCCCGCCTCACCGACCTTTCCTTGCCTGCCCGACCCAAGACCACGCTCAACATCGGCCAAATCAGCGGTGGCATCTCGGTCAACACTATTGCCCGTCAGGCCTCGCTTGAACTCGACTTGCGCTCGGAAGACCCCAAAGCGCTGGCCGCGCTCGTGAGTCAAGTCGAAAAGCTGATCCAATCCTGCAGTTCACCCGACCTGGCACTCTCGGCCATTGTCACCAGTCAGCGCCCTGCTGGAGCCATCCCGCGCTCGCACCCGCTGGTTCAACTCGCGGTCGAGGCGCTTCGAGCGGTTGGAGCAGAACCGACGTTTGAAAAAGGGAGCACCGATGCCAATATTCCTCTGAGCCTTGGCTTGCCGGCGGTGTGCATCGGCTTGAGCCAGGGCGGCAACGCGCACCGCCCGGATGAATATATTGAACCGGCGATGCTGGAGGCTGGGTTGAGACAGTTATTGTTTGTGGTGTTGGGCGCGTATAGTTACACTTTCTCGCCGCAATGAGGGCAGGCTACCCATCCGGCCTGAAGAGGCTTGCCGCAGTGAGAGCAAGCCACAGCGGCAATTGGCGGTTGAGCTGTGTTCGGCGCTGACACCGCTCGCACCAGCCAGATGATGCCGAGCACCACCAGGCCGATGAACAGCAGTGGCACTAACCACATGAAGAAGCCGAAGAACGGCATTCCAAAACCTCCGAACATCATAGGTCCACCTCCAAACATATGGCCTGGGCCCATCATGCCGTAGCCATAGTCGTTTGCCAGCCCCAGGCGCGGCGCGAAGAACGGGAGAATGGCTGAGAAGATCATTGCGATCACAATCAGCACCAGGCTGATCCCGATTGTCCATTGAAGTCCTTTACTCATTTTAGCCTCCATCAATTTGATTAGCCAGACTTCCGAAATCCTGCAAAGCGGATTTCGGAAGTCTGAGTCAAAAGGTCTGTGTTATTTTGTTTACGGGTTGGTTTGCGCCGGGTACATCGGGCAGTTGCCGGCAAAGCCGCGCCCGGCCATGGCGTCGCTCGCCGCGTCATCGCGCAGAACGTCC